>JAFGGA010000010.1 GCA_016930835.1 Deltaproteobacteria bacterium | reverse complement strand
TCCACAGGAAAGCCGGATGCGGGAAATCCGCACGTCCGGTTTGAGGAGGGGGAGGGGTATCCCCTCCCTACTCTACCGGAATCCATAATTTCTCGCCAAATTTTTTTAAAAATTTAAGATGATAGATGAATTCTAAATGGATTGGTGTCGATCTTTTTATGCCGATGTTTTTCCCCCTCCCCCTGACCCCCTCCCGCGAGGAGAGGGGGTGAGGGGGAGGGGGTTTTTCCAGATAGGCATTAATAGAAGCACAAAGTACACCAAGATTATTGATTATCGAGTTCATTATTCACAGGTACATCATTATATCATGTCTTATCCGTCTGTAAATCGGGCTGGATGGAGAGAGATGGGTGATGATTTTTTTCCCTGGATATTTTTTATCCTATTCAATATATAAAGACCAAAATAGATGGATATTATTTATTCACTTTTCCCCGGCCCGATCTCATCATGGGTCGATCCCGGTCGATCGTCTAATTGATAAAATTAGTAATATCAAATGGTTGCCTTGTGGTATACCACGAGTGGCATACGCCTTGCTCTATTGACCTTCAAACAATAAGACAAGGAGGACCATATCATGGCAAATGATCATAAAAAAGGTTTCAAATGGAGAGGGTTGGCGACTTTTATGCTGGTTCTGGGGATCCTGGTGGAGATCGTATCCGGGGTGATCCTTTACATCACACCAATGGGAAGGTTTGCCAATTGGAATAATTGGACCCTGTGGGGTCTGGATAAGCATGAATGGGCAGCCATTCACACGGTGTTCGGCTATTTGCTGCTGATCGTCATCGGCCTGCACCTCTACTTTAACTGGCGGGTTGTGGTGCACTTTTTCTGGAATAAGCTCCATAGTTCGTTCAATCTTAAACGCGAATTCATCGTAGCTTCTGCCATTGTCGTGCTGGTGTTCGCCGGGACAATCTGGAATATTCCACCTTTCAGCTCGGTGATGGATCTGGGCAGAGATGCCAAACTCAGTTGGGAAAAAAATAGTGATTTGGCTGCAAATCCAGGAGGTTATTGGGCTCAATCGACTCATGGTGAAAGTGAATTACTCACATCGCGGCGAGGAGGAGGCCGTTGGACAACCCCCCAGGCTTACCCCGCGGGAAACGACATCATGCAATCCGAAAACAGGGGTGGTCGCGGAAGGAGCAGTCAATTTTATAATGAGCAACACAATAATAATGAACAGGCCGCGGGACGCGGTCAAGGCAGGGGACAGATGTTGAACCCATATGATCCCATTCGTCCTGAAGCAAGGGCCGATGTCAGGCCTCAATCCTCTGAAACATTGAAGGGCAGGGATTTTGTCGGCATGGGAAAGCCGGAAACCTTGACGGGTGAATTGGTGCAAAAAGGAGATGAATGGGAACTGAAGGTCGGCGAAACACTTTATGAGATCCACATGGGGCCGAGTGGTTATCGAAATACTCGGGGTCTGGTGTTGGTTGATGGTGCTCAGGCCATTGTGAGCGGCTATTTATACGGTACGGATTTATCGGTAACAACTATCGAAACGGGTGGGAAATCGGTCGTTTTGAGAGATGAGGCCGGACGGCCTGCTTGGGCCGGAAGCAGTTTTAGCAGGGGGGGTGGAAGGATCTAAAATACGATACCGTATCCATTCGGAGGTAAGGACGCATTTCCGGATGGAGGTATTCACCCCCTCCCCTAACCCCTCCCGCGAGGGGAGGGGAAATTTCATATATACGTCTGTCTGTTTAGGACCCCCTAACCCCTCCCGCGAGGGGAGGGGAAATTTCATATATACGTCTGTCTGTTTAGGACCTCCTAACCCCTCCCGCAAGGGGAGGAAGTATTATTATGAAATGAAACCTGTGATGGACATTCCTGAAAAACAATCAGTGAAATAAGCAAAAAGCTCAAATTGAATCTATTTTGGACACCAATGGCTTTGGCTGCCAGTTCATTACAGATGGCTTGTATGTCCCCCGCCTCGTTTTGGTGTGACGAACGGAGGATGGAAACCCATAAACGTTAATGTGTAAAGGAAAACGATCTAAAAATATCGTTGGTTTTTTAAAATGATTTCAACCCTGCGGTTCCTCGCCTTCCCTTCCAGCAGGTCATTTGAGGCTGCCGGTTTCAGATCCCCATACCCGGTCAGGGCAATGGATTCATGGGCTAGATCCTCCAATTGGAGTAAATAGTCCCTCACACTGAGTGATCTTGCAAGGGAGAGCTCTTCGTTGGATGGATACGCCTCCTTATTGACGGGTACGTCATCCGTATGCCCGTCAATATAAACTTGATAGCCTGAAATCAATATGAACCTGGCGATCTTTTTTAAAACAGGCCTAATGTCTTCTTTGATCTCCGTGCTTCCAGGCAAAAAGAGAAGGTTGTTTCCAAATACCAGGTTCAGCCCATCACTTAATGGTTGAATGATTAGATGCTTCCCGAGCGTTTCCAGATCTCTCGTATCCATGTCGGCTCTTTGAAGACCTTCATCATCATGGGATACGACCTTTTCTCCCAGAGATTGATGAATGCCGTCGATGAGTATTTCCATGGGTCTGGAGATCTCCCGGTACTCCCGAAAAGAGAGAATACCGGAACTGCCGCCGAAGTTCTGGAAAGCGATTTTCAATCTCTGATCATCCATGGAAGACATGGAGAACAGGAGGACAAAAAATGTGAGTAACAGGGTGCAAAGATCAGAAAATGTCGTCATCCAACCATTTGTCGACATATCATTGTTCCCTTTATCTTTGCCTTTTCTCATCAACCCTTATCTTACTCCTTGTGAGACCTGGATGGCGTAAAGATAAACCCTTTGAAATCAAAGGTGTGATCCTCCTCTTTGTTGACCCTCAATCGATAGGGTATCTTTTCTTGATCATTGACTATGATTTCAACCTGTCGTTGCCAGTCTTTTTGGCCGGTTGATGCTTGATCTTTTACAGGTGAAATTCCGAAACCATGGGCGATGATCCTGGTGATCGGGATGTCACCATTATCTGTAAAAAAATGGAGGACAGCCAGCGCTCGCTTCGCGGATAAATAGATAGACGATCTTGCCGGATCTGGGTCATCGAATACCTCCTTTTGTTCTACATACCCCCTTAATTCAATGAGACCCGTGCCGTCTTTGAGATATTTTGACAGGTCCGCCAGGAAACGGGTTCCACCAGGAGGAATTTCATGAGAGCCGTCGTCAAACAGCACCTTATTGCTGAGTATGATCACTGTCTTTTCAGGTTCTTTGCGTACCGAGACGTCGGATCCTAGACCATTTGCCATGGCAATGTCATGAAGTTGTTCTACGTTGATCTCCCCTTTGACCAGGGGTGCATCCGGCATGGTGATATCCGAACCCATATCCTTCCCGATGGCGGATTGGCCGCCCATATGGAATCCAAATGATCCGAACAGCGAGTTGAGGGCGAGTTGTTTTTTTTGGTTATCCACTACGGCGAGGTTTACGAGGACGATAAAAAACGCGAGGAGAAGGATCATGAGATTGGTGAAGGTGGTGATCCAGGTGTTGGCATCCGAAGGTGCTTCTTTTTTTTTGCGCTTTTTCATCGTGAAATTATATAAATATGATTAAATTCAATCAGTTATGGAAAGCCTGGTCACAAAGATTCAAAATGTAGGCGTCCCGTTCAATGATATGCAAAAAATATGCTACCGGGGAATGTTCATAGATAGGAAAGCGTGTCCAAGAGTACTCATGTCCGTTATGTTGTTGATGACTTCAGGCGGGGAAAAGAGCACCTATCCGGAAAGGATTTTTCCGGACAGGCAACGGGGTATTACCCTAAGATATCCAAGACCGACCCTAACATGTCGTCCCGGGTGGCTATCAGTTTGAGATTCGCTTCGTATCCCCTCTGAGCTATAATGGTCTGGGGAATCTCTTCAGTCAGATCTACATTGGAAAGCTCCTTTTCAACCATCTGACCATCGCTATCTTCCTCATAGACCAAGCTCCCCGGGGAATCAACCCGGCTTATCTCCACCTCAACAGCGCCGTTAGGGCCTTCCGCAAGGTCGGCCCGGCTCTTTTTGAATCCTTCTGATTCCACATTGGCGACATTGTTTGCGGTCACATCCATCTTGGCGCCAAAGGCATCCAGGGAGGACAGGCTGCTACTGATTGAAGAGATCATGGTGTTTTCCTTTCATTCTTAGGGGTTATCCGATATAGGGCAATCTTCATGGGCATGCGGGAAAACGGTTTTGAGGCGGGATGCGTTTATCTATCTGCGGCTCGAACATGACCGGTTAGGTAACCCTGCTACCGTATCCTTTTCAAACCAAGGCGTTAGGCCAGTAGTTTTGCGTCCCATGCTTTCGAATGGTTTGCCCTTGAACCGTATCCACCCGGGAATGCCCCCTCCCTCAAAGGGAGGAGGTTTCGGGGTAGGTGTTTGCGGGCACTTCCGGATGGATACGGTCTAACCATTTATATCATCGGCCCAAGTGAATAAAAACTTTAGCGAAAAAAACATTTGACATTTAAATTTTTTTTTGAAAATATACCTCCCGAATTCGGGAGTAATAGAAGAAAAATCACAATGATACGGAAAAATGACATAGATGGTATTATCAGGGAAATCAGAGTAAGCGGCGTAGATTTGCTCCTCTTGCTCGATCTTTTGGTCGTAGAAGGCAGCCAAAGGCCCTGATAATGCGATAGTACACCTAAAATAAATCATAAAAATCCGTTATCAGGTCAATCTGATAACGGATTTTTTGTTTGCGGGTGTGGAAAATCCGCCTATATTATCGTATCAAAGACATCAAACCAAGTAGTCATCTTGAGTAGGGAATATAAGAAACATATCTTATATATCCGATTTCAAAGTCAGGTAATAGTCATGATCAACATTTTTTTTCAAGAGGAGAAATACACCACTGATCCCCGGATGAGGGATCCGTGGAGGGTCCTTATATAGTGGAGCGACCAGCGATCCGCAAAGAGCTGTCAGCCAATTTTTCGTCTTCAATCTTCCGCTGGTGGCGGAATATCGCGGTCGTTGCGCAGATGAAAGACATTTGCGTATGGATTCGTTCTAAGTAAAGATTCTTATCCAATTCCATTTTCACTATATAAGGAGGTTTTTCTCATGGAACATGTAACCATATTTGATACAACTTTAAGGGATGGGGAGCAATCACCCGGTGCCAGCATGAATACGGCTGAAAAGATTCGTCTCGCCACTCAGCTCGAGAAACTGGGAGTTGATGTGATTGAGGCAGGCTTCCCGGCCGCATCACCTGGTGATTTTGAGGCGGTTCAGGCCATTAGTCAAAAGATAAAATATGTTCAGGTAGCGGGTCTGGCCAGGACATCCAAAGAGGATATCGACAAGGCATGGGGCGCGGTTAAAGATGCTTCCAACCCGAGAATTCACACCTTTATCGCCACCTCTGACATCCATATGAAACATAAACTGCAGAAGGATCGTGAACAAGTGATCCAAACAGCCGTTGAATCGGTTCGATATGCCAAAGGTTTCACGGATAATGTGGAATTCTCAGCGGAAGACGCCTCACGTAGCGATAGGGATTTCCTATGTAAAATTTTTGAGGCGGTCATTGATGCGGGCGCCATCACGGTGAATATCCCGGATACGGTGGGATATGCCATACCGGATGAATTCGGTGAGCTGGTGACCTATGTCCGGGCCCACACACCCAATATCAACAAGGCCGTTATTAGTGTTCACTGCCATAATGATCTGGGTCTGGCCACGGCCAATACCCTGGCCGGGATCAAAGCCGGAGCCCGGCAGGCCGAAGTGACCCTGAACGGTATCGGTGAAAGGGCGGGAAACACTTCGTTGGAAGAAGTCGTCATGAGTCTTCACACACGCCGCGGGATCCTTAACCTCAATACCGGTATTGTTACGACCGAGATCTATCCAACCAGCCGGTTGGTATCCATGATCACCGGAATCGTCGTTCAGCCCAATAAGGCCGTTGTTGGGGCCAACGCGTTCGCCCATGAGGCCGGTATTCATCAAGACGGGGTCTTGAAGAATAGAATGACTTATGAGATTATGGAACCTGAAACCATCGGCCTGGCATCGAATCGCATTGTCCTTGGGAAACACTCCGGCCGGCACGCATTCAGGAGTCGACTCAATGAATTAGGATATGACCTGACGTCGGATGAACTGGATCGGGCGTTTCTAAAATTTAAAGAACTGGCGGATAAACGTAAGGAGCTTTTGGACGAGGATATCGAGGCCCTGATCGCCGAAGAGATACTCCGCATCCCGGATACCTATCAGCTCCTATACCTTAACGTCGTCAGCGGCACCGCGACGGTTCCTACGGCCACGGTCAGGTTGTTGAGCGAGGGAACGGATATGCAGAACGCCGGTTTCGGTGTCGGCCCCATAGATGCGACGTATAACACTATTGCCAAGATGACCGGCACAGAGTCCAAGTTAATGCGTTTTTCCGTAACATCCATCAGCGGAGGCATGGATGCTCAAGGTGAAGTGACCGTGCGTTTACAGGAGAACGGTTTGATGGCGTTGGGGAAAGGGACTGATCCGGATATCATAACCGCCAGCGCAAAGGCATATATCAATGGCCTGAATAGACTGGCCTATCTCAAACGAAATCCATCACTCAAGGCGGATGAAAGAAATCTATAATGAATGAGAGGTTACAGTAAATGGGGATGACAATTACGGAAAAGATACTTGCCGCGCACGCGGGTTTGGACACAGTCGGCCCGGGTGATCTTATCCAGGCCCGGGTGGATATGGCACTGGCCAATGATATCACCGCTCCCTTGGCCATCAAGGTCTTTCATGAAATCGGGAGAGACCATGTGTTTGATCGCGACAGGGTTGCCCTTGTTCCCGATCACTTTGTACCGAACAAGGATATCCTGTCCGCTCAACAGGCCAAGATCATAAGGGACTTTTCAAGAGAATACGGCATAAAATATTTTTTTGAAGTGGGGGAAATGGGGATTGAGCATGTTATCCTGCCTGAAAAAGGCATTGTAATCCCCGGCGATCTGGTGATCGGGGCCGACAGCCATACATGTACCTATGGGGCATTGGGTGCCTTTTCGACGGGTGTGGGAAGCACGGACCTGGGTGTGACCATGGCGACGGGTGAGATTTGGTTGAAGGTTCCCCCCTCCATCATGGTTCGATATGAAGGCGGGCTGCAACCGTGGGTCGGGGGGAAAGACCTGATTCTTTATCTCCTGGGCCGGATCGGCGTGGAAGGCGCCAATTACCGCGCCCTTGAGTTTACCGGGCCGGTGATCGAAACCCTTTCCATGGATAACCGGCTGACCATGGCCAACATGGCGGTCGAAGGGGGTGCAAAAAACGGGGTATTCGAACCCGATGATATCACCGCGAGTTACATGGAGGGACGATCGGCCAGGACGCCGGTTTATTATCAGAGCGATGGGGATGCGGTTTATGAGAAGGAGCTTATCCTGGATGCGGAGCAAATCATGCCGCAGGTGGCATTTCCTCATTCACCCGACAATGTGCGACCGGTGTCGGAGGCAACCCATATCGTCCCCGACCAGGTTTTTATCGGCTCATGCACCAATGGAAGAATGGAGGACCTGCGTCTGGCGGCTTCGGTCTTGAAGGGGAAACGGGTGGCCAAGGGGTTGCGAATGATTGTCATCCCGGGATCGCAATATATTTATAAACAATCCATTCAAGAAGGGATTATCGAGGCGTTTTTGGATTCAGGAGCGACCATCGGTCCGCCGACGTGCGGGCCTTGTTTGGGGGGGCATATGGGTGTTTTGGCGGAAGGCGAAAAATGCGTGTCCACCAGCAATCGGAATTTTATCGGCAGGATGGGACATCCCCAAAGTGAAGTATATCTTGTGAATCCGGCCATTGCGGCCGCAACGGCGGTGCTTGGCAGAATCGGGACCCCGGATGAGATCTAAGAAAGGATAGGAGAGATGAATATCAAGGGTAAGACGTGGAAATTCGGAGACAATATTGATACGGATGTCATCATCCCGGCGCGGTTTCTGAATCTATCGGATAAATCGGAACTCGCCAAACACTGTTTTGCGGATCTGCGCCCCGATTTCGTCAAAGAGGTTCAGGAAGGGGACATCATCGTCGGAGGAAATAATTTCGGATGCGGTTCATCAAGGGAACATGCGCCTTTGGCCATTAAGGAATCAGGTATCGGTGCTATTATCGCAAAGAGCTATGCCAGGATATTTTATCGCAATGCCTTTAATATCGGCCTTCCGATCCTGGAATGTCAAGAGGCGGTGGATTCCATAACTGAACACGACAAAGTATCCGTTGATCTTGCCACCGGTGAGATCGTCAACAAAACAACGGGTAAGAAATTTTCAGCCAAGCCGATCCCTGATTTTATGCGTCAGATTATCCAGGCAGGGGGATTGGTGGAATACATTAAGAATCAATGAATCGTAATCAATGAACAATGATTATTGATCATTGAAAAAAGGGGGTGTTTATCATTAAACTGAAGGGAAATGAAATTTTAATGAAGGTGTTACAGGAAGAAGGCGTGGATACGATCTTCGGCTTTCCGGGTGGTGCCGTCCTTGACATATATGACGCGTTGGTGAAAACGGATATCAAGCATATCTTGGTTCGCCACGAACAAGGAGCGGTTCATGCCGCTGACGGCTATGCCCGCGCATCGGCCAAAGTGGGCGTCTGCATTGTGACATCCGGTCCAGGTGCAACCAACACGGTTACCGGTCTCGCGTCGGCCTATATGGATTCCATTCCCATCGTGGTTTTGACCGGGCAGGTCAACACCAGTCTGATCGGTAATGACGCCTTCCAAGAAGTGGATATTGTCGGGATTACCCGTCCATGTACCAAACACAATTATTTGGTCAAAAGAGTCGAGGACCTGGCAAGGATCATTAAGGAGGCCTTTTTTATCGCGCGTTCAGGGAGACCCGGGCCGGTCCTTGTGGACCTGCCCAAGGATCTTATTCAAACGACAACGGAATATAAAAGCATTAAGGATGTGCACCTTCGCTCCTATAACCCAACTTACCAGCCCAGCATGAAGCAGTTACCCAGAGTTGTCTCTTTGATTAAGAAAGCCCGGAAACCCCTGATATTTGCCGGGGGCGGTGTGATTTTATCAGGTGCCTCCAGGGAGCTCAAACAATTCGCCAATAAGATTCAAACGCCCGTAACGGCATCGCTTATGGGGTTGGGATGCTTTCCCGCATCCGATCCGTTATGGCTCGGCATGATCGGGATGCACGGGACATACCGGGCCAACATGTCGTCCGCTGAATGTGATTTGATGATAGCCATTGGCGTACGATTCGATGATCGTGTGACGGGGAAGATCGACACCTTTGCCCCGAACGCAAAAATCGTACATATTGATATTGATCCGACCTCCATAAGCAAAAATGTTCCGGTTGATACACCCATCGTGGGGGACTGTAAAATAACCCTGAAAAAACTTATTGAACTCCTCGCGGCCGAGGATTGGAAAGACCTTAAGAAGATCCGCAAGCCCTGGCTGGATCAAATCGTTGAATGGAAATCCACGAGGCCTTTGGCCTATGAGCAAAAGGACATCATCAAGCCTCAATTTGTGGTGGAGAAAATCTTTGAAATCACCAAGGGTGAGGCCATCATCACCACCGAGGTGGGACAGAACCAGATGTGGGCCGCGCAATACTATCATTTTGATCGTCCCAATTCCTTTATCACGTCAGGCGGATTGGGGTGCATGGGATTCGGTTTACCCGCCGCCATCGGCGCACAAGTGGCCTGCCCGGATCGAACTGTTGTCGATATAGCGGGTGACGGCAGTATCCAGATGAATATTCAAGAGATGGCCACGGCTGTTCAATTCGGCCTTCCCGTAAAAATCGCCATATTGAATAATCGTTATTTGGGTATGGTACGTCAGTGGCAGGAATTATTTTATCAACGTTGCTATGCCTGTACGGACATGGCTGACGCACCTGATTTTGTGAAATTGGCCGAGGCTTTCGGGGCTGTCGGCTTGAGGGCGACGAGACCTGATGAGGTGGCCAGGGTGATAAAAAAGGCATTGTCCGTGAACAAGCCGGTGATCATGGATTTTCATGTAGAAAGAGAGGAGGGTGTTTACCCCATGGTCCCGGCAGGGGCGCCTATCACTGAGATGTTGTTGGTATAAGGGCCATCCAGAAATAGATTATCTCTGGATAGTATATTTTAAAATATTAGAGATCACATAAGCTAAAAAGCGATCCGGTTGAGATGTTATTGAGGTAAAAAGGAGATGCAAGATCATCATGGTGAATAATATAACAAATGCAACAAAGCATACGCTTTCATTATTGGTTGATAATGAGCCTGGAGTGCTTGCTCGTATTTCCGGGCTTTTCAGCGGGCGGGGGTTTAATATTGAAAGCCTTTGTGTCGCGGAAACCATGGAGCCGAATGTCTCCCGTATCACCCTTGTGACAAAGGGAGATATGCATATCCTGGAGCAGATCAAAAAACAGTTGAACAAGGTCATCAATGTGATTAAGGTATTGGATTTCAGCGGCATTCCTTTTGTGCAACGCGAGCTTGCGATGATTAAGGTCCATGCCAAACCTGAGAATCGCGCGGAGATTTTACGAATGGTGGATATTTTTCGCTCCAGGGTCGTTGATGTGGGGGCGGAGTATTATACCGTGGAGCTTACGGGTGATGAAGATAAAATCGCAGCGTTTCTAGAGTTGCTCAGACCCATGGGAATTAAAGAAGTCACACGTACCGGGGCTATCGCCCTTGCGCGGGAGAAGAAGTGATCGGGGATGTCACAGACGTATTGTATTGGTGTTACGGGGTATCAGTCATCTTTATAAGGCTTCAGACGTAATAAGGGGTATCAGGTTTATGGTATAAGGTATACGGTTCAAGGTTTACGGAAAATGGTTTTCATCCCGTGTACCTTATACCTTACACCGTATACCTGGTCTTATATTTCAGAACCTCGATATTAAAGATTGACTTATCAATATATAAAACACGGAGGACAAAATAAGATGGCAAAGATCGATTTTGGTGGTGTGGTTGAAGATGTGATCACGGTTGAGGAATTTTCATTGGATAAGGCAAGGGACGTTCTTAAAGACGAAATCGTCGCCGTCATCGGTTACGGCGTTCAGGGTCCGGGCCAATCATTAAACATGAAGGATAACGGCATTCATGTGATCGTCGGCCAGGCCAAGGAATTTCAAGATGACTGGGACCGTGCGGTAAAAGATGGTTGGGTGCCTGGAGAGACGCTTTTCGATATTGAAGAGGCGGCAAAGCGAGGGACAATCATCCAGATGTTAGTCTCGGATGCGGCTCAAAAAGCCATATGGCCTACCATTAAAAAATGTATGAATCCAGGAGATGCCCTTTATTTTTCACATGGATTTTCCATTGTCTTTAAAGACCAGACGGGCGTGATTCCTCCTGAAAACGTGGATGTGATCATGGTGGCCCCCAAAGGGTCGGGGACATCGGTGCGCAGGAACTTTTTATCCGGGGCCGGCATTAATTCCAGTTTTGCCGTGTTTCAGGACTACACCGGCAGGGCTGAAGAACGAACGATTGCCGTTGGGATTGCTATTGGGTCCGGGTACTTATTCCCCACAACCTTTGAGAATGAGGTTCATAGTGATCTCGTTGGGGAGCGCGGCGTGCTCATGGGATGCCTGGCCGGTGTGATGGAGGCCCAGTATAATGTGCTCCGAAAAAATGGACACAGCCCCAGCGAGGCATTTAATGAAACCGTTGAAGAATTGACCCAAAGTCTTATCCGTTTGGTGGATGAAAACGGAATGGATTGGATGTATGCCAATTGCAGTGCCACCGCCCAGAGGGGCGCCCTGGATTGGCGACATCGATTTAGAGAAGCCGTGGCACCTGTTTTTGATGATCTTTACAAAAGCGTTGTCACGGGCAAGGAAACAGAGATTGTCATGAGGGTCAATAGCGCGCCTGATTACAAAAAGCGACTTCGCGCGGAACTTGACGAGATCAAGAATTCCGAGATGTGGCGTGCTGGAGCAGCGGTCCGGCAATTAAGGCCCGATAGGCGATAATACCATCGTCCTTTCTTTTTGCTTCTTCCCGAGGAGGAGAGATGGAAGAATGATCCTTCCAGCTTAGAGATCGCTCCGAGCCGGTTTCCAAACGAGACGGGTGAGCCCCTGTCAATGACGGCGCTAGCTAAGGCAAGACCTGCTTGCCAGGCCAGTGGATATGGAAAAGATCTCTATGGCGCCGTGCATTTGGTGCATGGGATCAAAAGAATGTCCTTTTCCTATTATTTCCGAACCACGCGTGTATCGCAAATCCGATCATGGAGGGAACGTTTTTGCTCGTCAAATGCGGCCATGATGTAGCCAATGAACAGGATAAGCGCGCTTAACCACTCGGCAAAATGCCTTGCAAAGGCCCTGAGATAACTGATAGGTTCACCCTCAGGTGTGACGACCTTAAGCTTGCAGGCCATTTTTCCGATGGTCGCGCCATATCTTCCCAATAAGAAGGTTGTATAGGCAGCAGTGACCGCTACTTGGAGTAGAAAGGAGATACCGGTTCGGGATGGATTGGAGGCTGATATCCATACAAAACCCGCTGCGAATTCGATCATTTCGTTGATCACACTAATAATGATCCCGTCAATTATCTTGGCACCGAATCGAATCCAAAATCCCGCATATTCCATGGCGACGGGAAGATTCACACCTTCTTTTAACTTTTGGACGAATACGGGTTTACATCTTGCGCAAACCCATGAGTCCCCATATTGAATCATGTCATCTTTGGGAAAGGTATTGCCGCATTCCACACAGGTCATGTTTTTGGATGATTCAGTCGCCTCACTGCTCAACCTCGCGGCATCCGAAGTTCCGCCTTTGACGACGTCACCATATTTTTGCCAATCTTTCATGGTTGAATTCCATACCAGCGTATTTGGCGTAATGGTTCTTTTTTTAACCAAGGACTGAAATTCGTCATCACTGATCGGGCCGACTTGACTACCTTTTTCCGCGTAATACCAGTTCATCATGGCTTCCTCCGTCATTGTCGCAAGCAAAATCCGATACTAAATCTATAATGGCAGATCTCAGACCCCGGCCGTAGTCTATCCCGTACCTGATACGGGACCGGGGTGACGACTTTTTACGAGACTAGCAAAAAATGATCTTATGGGAAAAATGACTTGAAATTAGGTATATTATAGAAAAACATTGTAAAATGCAACAAAATAATTGTGAAAGGACTGGATAAATATGCGTTTATTATGGTATTTTCAGGTAGGCCTTCTATTTGGAATCGAATAAGAATGTCTTAGATGACCCTTGAAAATTCAGTATCCTATATTTTCAAGTACCCCAGATCCGTTGAGATATCATCGCATGCCTTTTTCACCATATCGACAATCGTATTGAGATCTTTGATGGGAGCCCGTCTTCCGGGCGTTAAGGCCACGCCCAAGGCTGCGATGACCTTGCGGGAATAATCTCTTATGGGTGCGGCTATACCCGTGGTGCCTTCAACCGCTTGTTCCTTTTCAATCGCATAGCCTTGTTTGCGGATTGTCTGTAAATGACGTTTAAGGGTTTGATTGTCTGTAATGGAAAAAGGCGTGTTTTTCTCCAAAGGATAATCGATCAATATCTTGTCAACGACCTCTTCATCAAGGTAGGCCATTAAGACCCTTCCCAGCATTCCAAAATGGAGGGGCCTGATCCAGCCGATTTCAGAAGTCACATAGATCATTCCAGTACCACCACGCCGGTCTATATAGACGAGTTGATTATCCATATTGATACCCAAGATAACGGTTGCTCCTGTTTCATTTCTGAGATGGGTCATGTGTGGAGCGGCTGCTTTACGCAATGAAAAGGATGTAAAGACGATCCCGCCCAACTCGAATAGACGTAAACCAAGCGTGTAATTTTTGGTGGCGAGATCTTGATGCAGGTAATCTCTGGCCATGAGGTTGGCGATCAGCCGTTTTGCGGTCGTCTTGTGCAAACCGGTATTCCGCGCGATTTGGGCAAGGCTCATTTCCCTTTTTTCAAAGCTGAAGCAATCCAGGATATCCAGGGTCCGCTCTACCGCCTGAACCCTGTAGACGGGCTCAATTTTTTTATTTTGATTCATGAAGGTTTTTGGTAACCTTTTAAAAAAGAAATAGAAAGACGAAAAAGATGACGATCTCGTAAAAAGTCGGAAAATACGCATTTTTGTCATTCCAGCGAAGGCCGGAATCCAGTCTTTTCAGATAGTTACATGGATTCTGGACCCCGGCCGCAGTCTATCCCGCACTTGACATGGGACCGGGGTGGCGACTTTTTACGAATATGTCAAAGATGACCATTGTTACGAGACAGTAGGTGTAACGAATGACTAACAAAAAGCAACATATATAAATCCTTTATCGCGTTTGATATTGATTGTCATTATTTTTTTGTAACAATTAGGTTTTTCTAAATCCAAACGATTGGATTCCGCGATCAAGTCGCGGAATGACCGTGCAAAAACCAGAGGTGATCATTTGCAGTCGCGTAACCAAAAACTAGGTTGGTCGTCCTGCGACTTGATCGCGGAATCCATAGGTTCGCGCCCAGTCTTTCAAAAATCGAAAATGATACTTTTTTGAATTTCCCCTTGACACGAGAATTGGGGAAATGGTAATGGGTATATTATGCAACGCAGTTGCGGATAATGCAATAAATTTTTTCTGTAGATCTCTCTTTTTCATTGCCAGCAGGCAGTCCCGTTCGTACCATGTAAATAAAGGAAAATTTATGTCAGACAATGGTGCCACTGTACAAGTCTTGAAAGCCGTAGTTCTTGAAGTCCATCTCGCCATACACATTCATACAAACTCACAGCATCGTATCCGCCTGTTGAAGGGATTCACTAGTGTCCACCCATTAGTATCCCCTCCCCTGTCAAGGGGGAAGTAATTTGGGGCATCCCTGGGTGAGCACTAACTAGAAAGCCGGTCATTGGTTGCCGTAGAGGCAAATTGCTAATGAATTGATCCATTTTTTTTGGAGCCCTGTTTATTGCTGTTCCCAATAACCTGGAGAAATTATCCGATTACAATAATAAACGTTTTTATTTCATGAAGCTATCCTAACCATTTGTTTCAATATGCATCATTATATCATAAAAAGATTATTATGGTTTTTCCCCGTCCTATTAGTCACCGTGACCTTGCTATTCTTTCTTATCCAAGTTATTCCGGGTGACCCGATTCGCGCCGCTTTTGGGGATGAAAGTCCCTTATCGGAAGAACAGATTGCCGCACTGCGGGTTGAACTTGGGCTCGATAAAAGCATCATGGCACGGTATTTTGATTGGTTATGGGATGTCATGCATCTGGAACTGGGCATCTCTTTTTACACGGGCTCGACTGTAAAAGAGCAGATTCTCGCCAGAACACCTGTTACAGTGGGACTTGTGACTCTTTCCGTTTTTACGATGCTTATTTTATCCGTGCCTTGCGGTGTGGTTTCAGGATACTATCACGATAAATGGCCAGACTGGGTTTTGCGTTTTATTTCGATCTTGCTGATCTCCCTTCCGCATTTCTGGATTGCTGTTTTGGCTATCATCGTGATGCTTACTGTGAGGGGTTATTCCATATCCATCGAATATATTAATATCTTCCTGAATCCCATCGATGCGATAAAACAATTATTTCTTCCCGCTTTTATCATGGCATTGCGTCCTTTTGGTGTCGGAACCAGAATGGTGCGTTCAGCAATCCTCGAGATCATGGAAGAAGATTTTATCCGTACGGCCAGGTCAAAGGGTCTGGTTGAGAAAATAGTGACCAGACGGCATGCCCTTCCCAATGCCTTGGTTCCCGTGGTGACTTTTTACGGACTGGAGACCATTATCGCCATCGGAGCCGCCGTCGTTATGGAAGGGATCTTCGGCATTCCCGGAATCGGCAGTCTGGTGGTTGATGCGGCTAGAAGTCGAGATCTTTATGTATTACAGGGAAGCATTTTGATATTGCTTTTGTTCGCCCTGTTTTTGAACCTGATCATTGATCTGTTATGCGCGAAACTGGATCCTCGAATAAGGTATGAAAATGAATAAAAGCCTTCAGAAAAAAGAAGCAAGAATGAAAAAACACATCCAAAGGCTCGGCTTTTTTTTTCGTGATGAGCCTCTTGGAACTTTCGGGGCGGTTCTTTTTTTGATTGTTCTTTCCATGGCCATCGCTTCTCCTCTATGGACAGAGAAAAGTCCAACGGATGTTTCTATTCCAAATGTCTTTAAGCCTCCCTCGAGTGAATTCTGGTTCGGTTCAGACAATCTGGGGCGTGATGTGTGGAGTCGGTTTGTCTATGGTTCGAGAACGTCTCTTCTCGTGGGACTCAGTTCAATCTTACTGGCCTCGGTTGCAGGGGGTATATTAGGGATCTTCAGCGGACTCATCGGCGGAAAAACGGATCTCATTATTCAACGGATCATGGATGCATTGCTCAGTATGCCTGCCATCGTACTGGCCATTCTGATCATGGCGGTGCTTGGGACATCTGTTCTGAATACCATCCTGGCGATAGCTGTGGCCTACTTCCCTAGGATAAACCGGCTGACGCGATCAACCGCGATTTCTTTAAGGGAAAGCCTATTCGTGGAATCAGCGATCGTTGCAGGGGCCTCAAAGATTCGAATCAGCATCATGCATGTCGCCCCCAATTGTATCGCACCCTGGCTGGTTTACGCGACCGCCTTACTGGGCACGGCCTTTCTCGCCGAGGCAACTTTGAGTTTTCTCGGGCTCGGCGTGCCCCCTCCGATACCCTCGTGGGGCAGAGATTTATCGGAGAACCTGACCAATTTCGAATTCGCGCCATGGCTTTGTATCTTTCCGGGTCTAGGGATTACCATGGCGGTTTTTGCGGCGAACTTTCTAGGTGACTCCATGCGGAACATCTTTGATCCAAGATTGAAAAAGGCCTGATCAGTGGCATTCGAGTTCTGTTCGTAAGTGATTGAGTCAAAGATCATGGAAAAATATATTCAATGTAACTTCAAGGGCATTACAGTAAGGTGGGCACTTAACAGTCCGTTTTAACCATTATTAGAATAAAAAAGGAGGGAATTGATTATGGAAAAAAAATCGATGTTAAAGATTATCATGGTCTTGGGAGTGATAGCTTGCATGACGGCGGTATCTCCTGTTTTGGCCGCCGATCCACAGGGGCTGGTCCGCGGCGGTGTTCTTAGGTTGGCATCCGCATCGGATGCGGCAAACTATGATTCACACATGACAACCAGCGGGAGAACCCATTCCCACACGTGTGCGGTCTTCAATGGATTGGTCAGGACAGACCCCTTAAAGAAGGAAGTGTCGGCAGAGAATATTGTCCCGGATCTTGCGGAGAGATGGGAGATCAGTTCTGATGGAAAAACCTATACCTTTTATCTTCGGAAAAATGTGAAATTCCATGATGGTCATCCATTCACGGCAAAAGATGTGAAATACAGCCTGGATAAATTCCGTGATCCGAAGCGGAGCGCATTCGCGGCCAATGTTGCACCCATTACCAATATTGGGATTATTGATGATTATACACTGAAGATTCAACTGGAATACGCCTATCCTGACCTTCTTATCTTTCTGTGCCCCCCTTACGCCTCAATCTATCCGGAGCATCTGAAGGACGTCTCTTTCAAATCCACGGATATTCTGGTCGGTACCGGTCCATTCAAGTTCAAATCAAAAGTGCCGGGGAAGGTTTCTATTTATGAAAGAAATCCGGATTATTTTATCAAGGGGTTACCCTATCTGGATAGATACGAGGTTTACAGCCTGAAATTTCCGGCGGCCGTGGATGCATTTATAGGCGGAAGGTTGGATTGTGGTCCGTCAATGAGGGCGTACCTGGACTCCGACAGGGCCCTTGTACTGAAGGTCCAAAAACACGCGCCGGAAGCCGTTATTGGACTGGAGCCCTCCGGAGCGAGCCGGGGCGCCTTCTTCAGTTTTGTCCATAAAGGCCCATGGAATGATGTCAGGGTTCGAAAGGCCATGGCCATGGTTATTGATTATCGAGATCTTGCGATCGCCTCATATGGCGGCCTTGAAGTCAACCCCGTTGTTGGAGCCGGATTATTCCCTTTCTATCAGAAAGGGGCCTGGACCAAAGAAGAGGTTGACAAGGCCTACGGCAGAGATCAATCAATGTCGGAACGAATAGCCGTCGCAAAGGATTTAATGTCGCAGGCAGGTTATGCCAACGGCTTTGCACTGGAAGCCATTGTCAGATCTGATGAAGCCTTTAGGAAAAACGTTATGTTGTATTGTGCCGATGTATGGAAAAAATCCCTGAACATCGATTTGAGTGTCACACCATTGGAACGGAGCATCTTCTTCCCACGGAGAGATACCGGAGAGTTTGATGTTGTGAACGATGTGGCCAACACGATGACAGGAAGTTCTGCGATTGAATTTTTGGGTACATTTGTTTCGGGGGAGACCAGAAACTACGGCAAATGGTCGAACAAGGAATACGATGATCTTTTCGAAAAAGTGGCAAGAGAACAGGATCCTCAAAAACGGGCGGAATTATCCAGACAGGCCCAGGCCATATTTTATAAGGAGATTCCTTACATTGTTTTTGAAGGTGCTGTTTACGGTACCGCCTGGCGGCCGGACTTGATGACCGGGCCGGTGAAGGACCTGGTCATGCAGCCGGTTTTTACGAATTACGTAAGTGTTGACAGGATATGGTTCAAGGGAACCGCTGAAAGATGGACAAAAACCAAGTAGAGCTTGTTGTGGGGGTCCCCGGGAATTGATGGCCAGTCCGGGGCCCCGATATTATAAGGAATACACCCCCATGCTGGAACGAAGGGTTTAGGATATTCGGGTACATGGAAGAAATACTCCAGATTGCAAATTTAAGGACTTATTTTTTCAGGCGTTTTAAACCGACTATTAAGGCCGTTGACGGCGTGTCTTACAAAGTCAAAAAGGGAGAAACGATCGCGCTGGTGGGAGAGTCCGGATGCGGAAAGACGATAAGCGCGCTGTCCATTCTCCGTCTCAACCCGCCTACGAGTACCATTGTGGAAGGGCAGGTCAAGTGGCTCGGGCACGATATCCTGAAGGTGCCGGATGAGGAGATCTGTCGGATCAGGGGTAAAGATATAGCGATGATATTCCAGAACCCATTGAGTTCCCTGAATCCTTTAATGACTATCGGCCGCCAGATAAGCGAGACTTTTCAAACCCATCATTGCCTCTGCGGTAAGGATAGCTGGAATGAAGCGAAACGGATGTTAAATCTGGTTGCGGTCCCTGATGTTGAGAGCAAAATGACGGCCTATCCCTTTCAACTGAGCGGCGGCATGAGACAGAGAGTCATGGTCGCCATGGCATTAAGTTGTGACCCCAAGCTGATGATTGCCGATGAGCCGACAACCGCTTTGGACGTCACCACGCAGGCCCAGATATTGTCGCTTATCTGCACGGCGAATCGGGAAGCAGGCAGGGCAACCATACTGGTCACCCATGATTTGGGGATCGTCGCCCGTTACGCCGATACTGTGAATATCATGTATGCCGGACATATTGTGGAGAGCGCCGGTTGCATGGATATTTATCATACACCTCTTCATCCATATACGGAGGCGCTTCTGAAATCAGTCCCTCGTATCGACAAAATCGGAGGCAATGAACTGATACCCATTCCGGGGTATCCTCCCTTGCTCGATCGATTAGGGCCGGGATGTCCGTTTGAGGCGCGATGTACCCGACGTACGACCAAATGCCTTAAAGAGATGCCGCCTATTGAGGAGGTTTCAGAGAATCATTATGCTGCTTGCTGGCATATTTAGGCATCTTCTGAAGAGAGAATATTGTGGATACAATCCTGAAGATTGATCAACTGAAAAAATATTTCCCGGTTACCAAGGGCTTTTTCAAACACCAAATAGGCAATGTAAAAGCCGTTGATGGCGTCAGCTTTACGGTAGAGAAGGGGAAAACTTTCGGGCTTGTCGGTGAAAGCGGATGTGGAAAAACGACATTGGGACGATGTATTTTACAGACCATACCGCCCACCGGGGGAAAGATCATATTTGATGGTGAGGAAATATTCTATGACAGCATGACACGGCAGAAGATCCTGATCGCCAAAATGCAGGCGGTGTTTCAGGACCCATACAACTCTCTGAATCCGAGACATAGAGTAAGGCGCATTATTGCCGAGCCGCTCGTTATACAAGGCCATTTCAATAGGCATGAAATAAATGATCGGTTGCTCATGCTTTATGGCATGGTCGGATTGCCGGAAGATATCGGTGAAAGATACCCCCACATGCTCAGCGGCGGTCAGCAGCAGCGAGTGTGCATCGCTCGCGCCATGGTCGTGCAACCGGATTTTATTGTTTGCGATGAACCGGTCTCTGCCCTGGATGTCTCCATCAGGGCGCAGATCATCAATTTGCTGATTTCGCTTCAAAAGAGAACAGAGGTTTCTTATCTTTTCATATCCCATGACCTTTCGGTTGTTCATCATATCAGCGATATTATCGCTGTAATGTATCTGGGGAAGATTGTGGAGATTTCACCAAAAACGGATCTGTATGAGAAACCCATGCATCCATACACCCGGGTTTTGCTTTCAGCTATTCCTATACCGGACCCGATCCTAGAAAAGAAGAGGGTAAACGTCATGGCCAAAGGGGAGGTGCCCAGTGCGGTCTCCATACCAAGCGGGTGCCGTTTCCATCCCCGTTGTCCCGAAGCCATGAAGAAGTGCAGCAGGGAAGAGCCGGTATTCAGAGAGGTGACTCCCGGACATTGGGCACAGTGTCATTTGTTGAATTGATATATAGCATCTTGCTTATTTGAAAACGGTTTTGGGGTTCGAGGATTTTTTTTAAGTACACCACCCGAAAGACGACAAGGCTTTTTCCCCGCCATATCTCCGGCGGCCAAGCCTCCCCCATCGCTGCGACGAATGGCCTGTCGAAAGGACGTCCAACGACCTCCTGATAAATGGTGGAGATCCTGAAAAGGGATCCTGTATCCCTGATCTTAAAGGATAAAAAAGAAGAACCTTAAACGGAGAAAAGAAAATGAGGGACGCAAGTTTTGATCTCGCTGAATATATCGTAAACACCAACTATCCGAATCTTTCTTCGGAAATCATTGAAATGACCAGAAGAGGAATCCTTGATACCGTTGGTGTGACCATGGCGGCATCCACCCTTGATCCAGTAGCCAAAGAAATAATCAACCTTGTAAAGGAGGGAGGTGGAACGGAAGAAAGCTCCATTTTGTCGTTCGGGGGTAAGGTCCCTTGCTGGATGGCGGCCTTTGCCAATGGGGCCATGGGACATATGGTTGATTATGATGATATGCACATGCTCGGAAAAACCCATCCGAGTATTACAACCGTGCTGCCGGGCCTTGCGGTGGCCGAAAGGCTCGGAAATGTCAGTGGAAAAGATTTTATTTCCGCGGTCGCTCTTGGCAATGATATTATTATAAGGCTGGGGCGAGCTATCACACTGAGCCCTCAAGGGCGTGATGAATGGACCATGGACAAGGGTTGGTTTGCTACTCAACTTTTCGGTTTCATCAGTGCAACGGTAACCGCTGGAAAGCTTTTGGGTCTGACAGCAGACCAGATGGTGAATGCAATCGGGATCGCTTATGCCCAATTAAGCGGGAACAGGCAGATGGGAACGGGCCTCGCCACTGAGACCCGAGCGATACAGGCTGCCTGGACCGGTAAGGGCGGCGTCCTGTCCGCGCTTTTAGCCCAGCGTGGTGTAACAGGTTCCAGGGACAGCTTTGAGGGAAAGTATGGGCTTTTTAAAGTGTATCTTCAGGCCGAGCCTGATCGGGATTCGCTTGTGGGCGAATTGGGTAGTCGATTTGACGGCATCAATACCCAATTTAAACCATGGCCTGCCTGCGGGGGAACGCATTCGTCTATCTATTCTACGATCGAGCTTATGCGGGAAAATAATATCAAGCAGGATGAAATATCAGGTATTAAGATTATCGGGGGGTCTCCTCATGTTCAATTATTGTCAGAGCCCATTGAGTCGAAACGCAGACCCAAGGAGGCCATTGATGCCAAATATAGCGTCCCGTTTACCGTGGCCATAGCGGCCGTTAAAGGAAATGTCACCCTGAAGGATTATACCCCGGATGGATTAAAAGATGCATCCGTACTTGAAATGGCTGATAAGATTTCCTATGAGTATCTTCCGGATATTGCCGAAAAGCGTAAAGAAGTGCAACCGGTCATAGAGATAACGACAAAGAATGGAAAGATTTTTTCAAGACAGGACGATGTGGTGTATGGATCACCTGAGAAACCGGTCAGCAAGGAAAGCCTCCTAAAAAAATTTAAGGATTGTATCTCCTTTTCCGTAAAATCAATACCTGAAAAAAATATTGAAAAATTTATCGATCAAGTCGAGGTCTTGGAAGAAGTAAAAGATATGAGTAATATCATCCGATTACTCATGTAAAAACGATTTAAAAATTCATTTAAGGACTGATTCAAGGAGTAAAGTAAACATGGTGAATAGTGGAACGATATCTTTTTTGGCAGTGGGGGATGTGGGACCGGACCGCAAAGAACCCGAGTCCATATTTGAGCATGCCGCCCCATATATTCGGGAAGCAGATATTTCGTTTTGCCAGCTCGAGCGGATTTTATCCAATAAAGGCAATCTTCAGGTTCAGATCAAGTCACATCATTCAAGGGTTGATCCGGCCAATGTCTCCGCTCTGACATTTGCAGGATTCGATATCCTGTCATTTGCCAGCAATCACTGCATGGATTGGGGAGAAGATGCCTTCCTTGACACCATTGATTTATTGAGGGGAAAGGGCATTGATGTCATAGGTGTGGGAAAGAATATCAATGAGGCCAGGAGTCCCGTGGTTATTGAGCGAAAAGGGACACGTGTCGCTTTTCTTGCCTATAATTCGGTGGTACCGCGTGGTTATCAGGCGGAAGCCGGCACACCCGGATGTGCTCCTCTACGGGCCAAAACGTTCTATGAACAGGTTGACTGGCAGGCTGGAACACCCCCTAAAATAGTCTCCTTTGCGGAAAAAAAAGACCTGGATGCACTGGTTGAAGATATCAAGAAGGTCAGGCCTCTGGTGGATATCCTTGTCGTGTCAATACACTGGGGTGTTCATTTCGCGCCTTCGATCATTGCCATGTATCAGAAAGAGGCGGGTCATGCCGCTATTGACGCGGGTGCCGATATCATTATCGGTCACCATGCGCATATCCTGAAAGGGGTGGAGGTCTATAAGGGCAAGGTCATTTTCTATAGCCTGGGCAATTTTGCCTTTGATGTCTCCGCGGAATTTGTGTTGAAAGATAAGGGGTATCAAAACATGAGGGAGCGTTACCCATGGGATGTGGATCCGGAATATATCGGCTACGGGTATCCACCTGATTCAAGAAAAACCATGCTCGTCAAATGCATCATCTCCGAAAAGCGAATACAGAGAGTTTCTTTCATTCCCGCCTATATCAATAAATACGCGCAACCTGAGATATTGATGCCTTCGGATACTCGTTTCAACGATGTTGTTACTTACATGGAAAGGATCTCGAAGGAGCAGAAACTCGATGTCAAGTTCGTCGTAGAAGATAACGAGGTCTCGGTTCGATCCTAAACATTTGATATGGATAAAAATATGGGGATGAAACGATGATGGATAAGACACTCACGCTTTTGGGTGTTGGGGACATGTCCCTTGGCCTGCCCGATGCTCAAACCTTTTTTGAATTGACCGCCCCAACACTTCGAGATGCTGATATTTTCGTGGGGCAAGTGGAACATGTTTTTACGTCAAGGGGATTTGTCACATCAACAGGTGTCTCATCACCACCGTGTGATCCTGAAAATATCTCCTCATTCGGTTTCGCGGGCTTGACCGTCGCGACCCTTGCCGGCAACCACATTTGGGATTCGGGCCCACCGGGCATTGAAGATACGATTCATGGCCTCAGACACCAGGGCATTGCCACGGTGGGAGCCGGGATGAATATCGATGAGGCCAGAAAGCCAGCTCTTATTGAGAGGAATGGAACCCGAATAGGGTTTTTGGATTATAATTGCGTTGGGCCGGAAAGAACATGGGCCACAAAGGACAAAGCCGGATGCGCTTATGTGGACATTATCACCCATTACAGGTTGGATCACCCTACGCCGGGCGGTATACCGAGTATTTATACTTTCCCGGAACCAAGCAGTCTCGAAGCCATGCTGCGAGATATCCGAGACCTCAGGGTTGATTGTGATGTTTTGATCGTCTCATTGCATAAAGGGATCGGCCACACCCCTGTCAAGCTGGCGAAATATGAAAAAGATATTTCTCATGCTGCAATCGACGCAGGGGCGGATTTGATTCTGGGGCACCATGCACATATCTTAAAAGGCATTGAAGTTTATCATGGAAAGGTTATTTTCCATGGTTTGGGTAATTTTGTGACGGTCGTAAGGCACCTTACAGCTGATTCCACTAAGGATTCCAAACAATGGGCCAAAAGGAGAAAAGAGGTTTTTGGCTTTGAACCCGATCCTGAATATCCCGCGTGCTATCCATTTCATCCTGAAGCGAAATGGACCATTATCGCCAAATGTAGAATTGAATCCGGAAAAATTATGAAGGTCGGTTACCTGCCTTGCCTCGTGAACACCAAAGCCCAACCGGAGATCCTTAAAAATGATGAGAAAGGTCATCAGGTCTTCGACTACGTGAAGAAGATCACCCGGGAAGCTGAACTGGACGCTCAGTTTGTTTGGAATGATGATGAAGTCATCATTCCACTTGAGTGAGGAAAACGGCAGGTTGAGTTCATCAAAATGGATGATGATTTCACTTGACACAATAAAGGTTCCGATGTTAGTTGTTATGATATGCAACTTAGTTGCATATCATGAAATTCTTCACAAAAACATCATTTATCAGTGGTGTCTAAAATAGATATGAAGGGTTTCAAAATAGAATAAACATAAAATCCCTGGATTCCGGATCAAGTCCGGAATGACAAAGCACTATATTTATTACCTGTCTCCCGGCGAAGGCCGGGGTCCAGAAAATAGAAGCTTTCAGGCAAACATGATGTTTATTCCATGATAAGACTATTATATTAACTGTCTCATCATTGTCCACACCTTCGTCATTCCGGCCTGCCTGTGCGTGTCCGCACGCAGACAGGCGGAGGCCGGAATCCAATGGCTTTTCAGCACGACGAACCGTGAATACTATTTTGAGACCGTTAATTATTTGGTGCAATTCATTAAGTTGACTTCGGGCAACATCTCTCACACAGATAGAGATTTTTGTTTTTGGTCAACCGAATAGACTATTAAGGAGGTCCTTTCTGAGAAATGTTCTTCGCAGGTATTGATATCGGGTCCTTGACCGCAAAGACAGTAATCATTGACGATGAGTTTAGGATTATCGGCCGCAGTATTTTTCCCACGGGGGCGGTAAGTGAAAGGGCCGGGAAAGAATCATTTCAAAACGCATTGGAAAAGGCATCCTTGAATCGCGATGATATCGCATCCATCATCGGGACCGGTTATGGGAGAAAAAATATTCCATTCGCAGATGGAGAAGTGACGGAGATAACCTGTCATGCGAGGGGCGCCCATCACCTATTTCCCGAAACAAGGACGATCATCGATATCGGGGGGCAGGACAGCAAGGTCATTTCCGTTAACGATATGGGCAGACCCGTCAATTTCACCATGAATGATAAATGCGCCGCCGGCAGCGGCCGGTTTCTTGAGGTTATGGCAAAGGCGCTTGAAACCGATCTGGACAAAATGGGGGAATTATCCCTGCAATCCCAAAAAAAGGTTGAGATCAGTAGCATGTGCACGGTATTCGCGGAATCAGAGGTGGTCTCCGCGGTTGCATCCGGTCACGACAGCCGCGATATCTTAAATGGGATTCATCAGGCCATCGCCAGGAGGGTGAGCGTGATGGTTCAACACGTGGGGATAAAAGAGAAAGTAACCATGACCGGCGGTGTCGCAAAAAATATCGGTGTGGTAAAAGCACTCGAAAAAGAGTTATCTACAAAGATATTTATTCCGGCAGACCCTCAAATCATTGGGGCACTGGGAGCGGCTATCATTGCGATGGAACGTTACCTTGCATCGAAAGGGAACGATCAAAGCGTCCATTATACAAGTTCAAAGGTTTATGAAGCGAACTAATCATTGACTCCTCGCTCTTTAATAATTGATATCAAAAAGCATTACAACTTTTAGAAACGTATCACTCATAAAAAGCGGACTGATCTCATGGCGAGAGCATGGAACGGTCCTGCAAACAGATAAAATATCGTCATTATCAACCCAATACTTTAGGAAAGGGAAATAACGATGAATGATCGCGATGATACAAAAATAGATGCCTATGCCCATATTATTCCTTTGAAATATATGGAGGCCTTTAATAAAACAGCAACGGAAAAGTGCGCCAAGAAAATCCCTCCTAGCCTTCCTTTATATGATCTCGAACATAGGTTCCGGATCATGGACAAGTTTGAGGGTTTAGTACAGGTGCTTACACTGGCGGAGCCAGCTATCGAAGAGGTAACAGACCCGGGAAAGGCGGCTGAGCTAGCTAAACTGGCAAATGACGAGATGGCGGAAATAGTTTTTAAATATCCTGAAAAATTTGTTGCCTTCGTTGCTTGCCTCCCTATGAATAATATGGATGCCGCTCTGAACGAAGCGGACAGGGCCGTCAATGAATTGAGATGCAGGGGGGTGCTGGTGTACAGTAATATAAACGGAAAAGCTCTTGATTCTCCGGAATTTCTGCCGCTTTTTGAAAAGATGTCGGCATTTGACCTTCCTGTTTATATTCACCCCCAACGTTCATCTGGTTTTTCGGACTATTTCACGGAAAAGGACTCAAAGTACAACATTTACAGTGTATTCGGATGGCCCTATGAAACGACCGTGGCTATGACCCGGTTGGTGTTTGGCGGGGTGCTTGAAAAATACCCAAAACTGAAAATCATTACACATCATTGTGGTGGCATGATTCCTTACTATGAGCAAAGGATCATCCAGCATCATGATAAATATGAAATGGGGAATAGGAGGTATCCTTATAAAAAAGGATTAACAAAGGCGCCCATTGATTATTATAAGATGTTTTATGCTGATACGGCTATCCATGGTAATACACCGGCGCTGATGTGCGCTTATGCTTTTTGGGGATCCGAGCACCTGCTCTTTGGAGCGGATATGCCTCTTGGTGACCGTCAGCTCGGCTATGGAAGTTATAAAAAAACCATCAGAGCTATAGATAATATGGATATCAGCGAAATGGAAAAGGAGAATATATTTAGGAACAATGCTAAGCGTCTTATGCATTTACCTATTTAAATAAGATACCTTCTTAAACATCAACCATAAACCAAAAAGTGATGGCAAAGACCGGTAACATTAACCATTAGGAAGGAGGAGGACATGAAAGTATCATTCATTAAAAATCTGGTTCTGGTTTTGACGAGTTTTTTTGTTCTTGCAACATCAGGTGGGATAGTTGGAGCTGCAGAGCCAAAAGGGATCTTGAAATTCGCTGTACCCAGTTTTGACGCAGAAGTATTTGACCCTATATACCATTCAGGGGTAGCTTCCTACCAGTACATGGTCTATATGGATCTAGTAGGGGTAAATACGAACCGCTCCGAAATAGACCCGAGGACGGGTATAGCCTACAAATGGGAGGCAAGCGATGATAATACGGTCTGGACCTTCCATCTGCGGAAAGATGCAAAATGGTGGGATGGGACACCCATAACCGCTCATGATGTTAAGTTCTCCATACCCAGAAATTGGCAGCCTGGCGCCCGGGCAGGCCGGGTCGAGTTGATTACGGAATTGATGGGGGGCAAAAATGCTGATAAGGAAGTGGACAAAAGGATCGAGGTTATCGATGACTACACGGTCCGCTTTCATCTTGCCACTCCTAATTTCCGCTTTGCCGACATTCTGAGTGGCCTTGGTGAATTTGGGCGGATGGTCCCCAAACACTATATCGAAAAAAACGGCCCAAAGGCCTTGGTGGACGGATCTATGGGATCAGGTCCCTATAAGATAGTCGAACATGTTGAAGGCTCATTAATCAGGTTTGAGGCCTGGCCCCAACACCCCTTTCGTCAACCGGTATATCAAGAGGTGCAGTACATGGCTATACCTGAAGAGTCCACCCGACTGGCCATGCTCAAAACGGGCGAACTTGATGTCGCGGAATTCAGCTTTGAGAGACTTCCGGAACTGGAAAAGGCCAAACTTCAGATAATCAAAAAACCCACCGGCACCTTATTGACCATCTTTTTTACCGAGCCTTACAAGGATCCTGTTCTGGCCAATAAAGAGGTCCGCAGGGCCATTATGATGGCCATTGACAAGGAGGCATTTAACAAGGCATTTTTTTACGGTGCAGGAGATTATATCAATGACGGTGGCAATCTCGCACAGGTTGTTGATCCCAGAGACATGGTGACCCGGAAGCCCATTCCGTATGATCTGGAGGCCGCCAAAAAAATCATCGCCAGGGAAGTTCCCAAGGATTACCGATTAAAGTTCTTTGCCGTGATCAGGGGGGAGATAAAGTCACAACATGTGGAGGCCCTCGCCGCCATGCTCAGAAAAGCCGGGTTAAATGTGGATATCCAATTAGAGGACTATAAGACGATCCGTCCAAAATGGCAGGATGCAAAACTCGGTTCCGGCATCTATCTCAAGAATGGTAGAAAGTACCTGGTTTACTACCCGACCCTATATGCCACTTCACCGGAAAAAGGTGGCAGGCATCACCTTATACAGATCCCGCCCAAGGTGCAGGTGAATCCGAACATTCCTCAAAAAGACCTGGAAAGCCTTCGTTGCATGGATGATCTGACCGATAAGTTGATCGCTGCCAAAAATTGGGATGAATACTGGAACACGTATTCTGAAATCATGGACCGGGCCATCGACCAGATTGCTCCGGGTTCAGGCTTCCTCTTCACCCCGAGGATTTTCGCCGCCCGTCCGGGTGTCCTGCCGAAATGGAATATCAATATGGGTTTTATTGATGCTGTGGGAGTAGCCGATATGGCCATCTATCCGCCGGAGTATGAAGATGATCAATATCATCCCGTAGAGTGGGAAGGGAAGAAGTAGTCTATCGGTTTAGGGCGGTAAATATCGTCAATGAGGGTCCTGTTACAGGGCCCTCAATAGTGTGCTCCAGGCTTATATATCAGCAAGATCATCATTTCAGAAGACAAAATATCAACTTGTTGGGTCAGGTGAGATTTGAGATCTTTTATTTTACGAAGATTGTTGCAGTTATTTGTTACACTGTTTGTGTTTTTAACCATCATGTTTTTCCTGGTCAGGATGACCGGTAATCCAGCGGAGGCCTTTGCTCCAACCGACGCCACACCTGAAGACATCAAACGTATCGCCGCGGGCATGGGTCTCGATAAACCTCTATACATTCAATATTTCCTCTATCTTAAAGATATAGCGACCGGAAGCTTCGGACAATCGCACAAATCCCTTCGACCTGTAAGTGATCTTCTGCTGACACACTCCATAAACACCATAAAACTGGCCGCAGTTACGGTCGTTCTAAGTATTATCATCGCTATTCCTCTGGGGGTTGTTGCGGCCGTAAAAAGGTTTACGCTTATCGAATCATCCATAGGTGTATTCGCCGTCTTTGGAATGTCAGTCCCCGGATTCTGGATGGGGATTATACTTATAGAATTAATCGCGGTCAGATTGGGGCTTGTTCCCGCCGGTGGCATGAGCGGCCCTAGCAGCTATATCCTTCCAGCCATCACCATGTCGACACTGCTGATTGCTGGCCTGGTGAGGCTTTTACGATCAAGCATGATTGATACCCTGGACAGCGATTTTGTTCGGTTTGCCCGGATGAAAGGGGTTCGAAAACGTCCTCTTATCTGGAAACACACCCTTCGTAACGCGTTGCTTCCCGTACTGGGTTTTGCGGGTGTTCAGATCGCCATGTTCCTTACAGGTTCGGTTGTTGTAGAAACCGTTTTTGCATGGCCGGGTCTGGGACGGCTGATGTACTCGGCGCTCATTGAACGGGATCTGCCGGTTGTTCAGGGTTGTGTGACACTTTTTGTATTTTTCGCCATTTTTATTAATCTCTTGGTTGATATCCTGAGTTCGTATCTTGACCCAAGGATTCGGCTCGGATAATGGAATCCTGAGAATTTTGGAGGATTGATTTTTGATACGTTCTATTACAGCGATTTTTTCTTATCTCATTCGAGGCGGCAGGGGCCGGAGTGTGCCCAGGTTCCCGCCAATTATTCCCGCTGTAATCATATCCATTACCATCATATGTGCGCTATTCGGCAAGTATATCGCACCCTACGACCCTGAGGAAAGTGATCTCATTAATCGGCTGCAACCGCCGGTATGGCATGAAGAAGGTGACTGGAGTCATCCCCTGGGGACGGACAAGCTTGGACGTGATATGTTGAGCCGAATTATTATCGGGAGCAGGGTATCTCTTTCCGTCGCCGTGCTGGCGTTGGCCCTGGGAGCCTTTATCGGTGTTTCCGCGGCCCTGATGGCGGCCTACTTCAGGGGTTGGGTGGAAAATGTGATCATGCGCGTGGTTGAATCTCTTCAACCCTTGCCCATTATATTCATAGGTATGATCCTGGCCATTGTTTTCGGGCCATCCTTCTGGAATGTCATCATCGCCATGGCCTTTATCGTCTGGGCGCGTTACTGCAGGAGCCTCAGGGGAGAAGCAGTCAGCATTATGGAACGTGATTTTGTTTTGCTGGCAAAGGTTGCCGGGGCCTCGTCTTTTCGTATCATGTTCAGGCACCTCCTACCCAACATAGCGAATACCATTATGGTGCTTATCACCCTTATGGTCGGTTGGGCCATTCTTTCCGAAGCTGTGCTCAGTTTTTTGGGAGCGGGTATTCCGCCCCCCACTCCTTCCTGGGGCCGAATGGTTTCGGAAGGCAGAGACTATGTTGCAACCAGATTATGGCTATCCACAGTTCCGGGAACGGCCGTGGTCCTGGTCGTGCTGGCGTTTAATATGTTTGGAGACTGGTTAAGGGACCGGTTGGATCCGAAATTAAGGCAGATGTAAATATGGCGCTTCTTGAAATAGAGGATTTGCATACCTATCTTTACACCCGTTGGGGAACCGTAAAAGCAGTGGATGGGACCAGCTTTTCACTGGAAAGGGGTAAAACCCTCGGCCTTGTGGGGGAATCCGGGTGTGGAAAAAGTATGACATTGCTTTCCATCCTGAGATTACTGCCCTGGCCCGCCGGGAGGATCGTCAGTGGACGAATCCTTTTTGATGGTGAAGACCTGGTTCAAAAAAGCGAGGGGGAACTGGAGAAGATTCGCGGCAAGAGAATCGGTATGATACCCCAAGACCCTTATACGTCGCTGAACCCTGTATTTAATATTGAAAAACAGATGACGGAGCCTATTCAGATCCATCTGGGATTAAAGAAAAGACAGGTATTGAAAGAACGGGTAACAGAGATTCTAAGGAAGGTCCGTATCGGTGATCCAGAGAAACGACTGGAATGTTATCCTCACCAGTTGAGCGGAGGGATGCGCCAGAGGGTCGTAGGTGGAATCTCGATATCATGTAATCCTGATTTAATTATTGCCGATGAGCCGACAACGGCCCTGGATGTGAGTGTTCAAGCCCAATACATTAATCTGATCAGAGATATCCAAAGTACCTATAATGTCGCCCTCCTTTATGTCAGTCACGATCTCTCCCTTATTTTTAGAATATGTGACCAGGTTGCGGTGATGTACGCAGGTAAGATCGTTGAGAAGGGGTCGGTTCACGAGATCTTCAAAGAGACATTGCACCCATACAGCAGGGCCTTGGTCACCAGCATTCCTCCGGTTGATTGTGATATCGAACGACTCCCATCCATTCCGGGTCAGCCACCCAAGCTTTTTGCTTTACCCCAAGGTTGCTACTTTGCGCCGCGCTGTCCCCATGCGATGGATAAATGCCGACAGGCTTACCCGGAAGAATTTTTTGTGAGTGAAGGACATTCAGTGTCCTGCTGGAGGTATGCCTGATGATGGACAATGAAGCACCGATAATAAAGGTTAGCCATCTAAAAAAATATTTTCCGATTACAAAGGGGATTTTCAGACGACCTGTCGCCTATGTGAAGGCCGTTGACGATATCTCGTTTCAGATATTCCAGGGGCGTAGCCTTGCCCTGGCGGGTGAATCCGGATGCGGAAAAACGACTACAGCCAGGATGCTCTTGCTCCTTGAAAATCCGACCGATGGAAAAATAACCTGGGAAGGCCGTGACATCACGCAATTAAGCGCCTGGCACCGAAGAAGATACAAGCAGAGGACCCAGGCGGTGTTCCAGGATCCGTCGAGCTCTTTAAACCCGCGTATGAGGGTTAAGGATATCGTATCCGAACCACTTATTATTAACATGAGGATTTCAAAGAAAGATGCCGAGAACAGGGTTTCCGAGCTTCTCCAGAATGTCGGGCTACGACCCGAGGATGCGAACCTCTTTCCTCATGAGTTCAGCGGCGGGCAACGTCAGCGCATAGCCATTGCCCGCGCTTTGAGCGCCAATCCAAAGATGATCGTGCTGGATGAACCGGTCTCCTCCATTGATGTTTCCATGCGATCGGGCATCATGAATTTATTGAAGGACCTTTCCGAGGAATTCGGCATAAGCTTCCTGGTCATAGCCCATGATTTCAGTACCATCCGCTTCATGAGTCACGAGATTGCAATCATGTACCTGGGTCATATCGTTGAGCAGGCCCCATCAGGAATCCTGTGCACCGAACCACTGCATCCCTATACCCAGGGACTTATCGCTTCAAGTATCATGACAAAACCCGGAGCGGGGTTTAAGATTGTCCTGCGCGGTGAGGTGGGGTCCCCTCTCAATCCGCCGCCGGGATGTCCTTTTCATCCCCGTTGTCCGGCTGTTTTCAGCGATTGCAGGGAAATTGCTCCGCATTTTAAGGAAGTCCGGCCGGGTCATTATGTCGCGTGTCATTTATACACAGGCCAGGATGCATCACGGATTGATGTCGTAAGACAGGAAACAATCCTGAAGCTGGAGAGATAGATGTTAACGACAGGGATGTCAAATTTTTTATGAGTAGATTCATGATCATGTCAATATAGAGTTAGTAAAATGGAGATCGTATAATGAAAACACTTAGTCTGTTTGATAAAATGAACTCACAGCCGTATTACGAGAGACTGGAGGAATGGAAGAAAGAGACCGGGAAAAAGATCATCGGATGCTGGGGGCTTTATGTGCCCGAAGAGATGATTCATGCCCTGGATATATTGCCTGTCATCCTTTTTAACGGAAGAGAGCCTATAACGCTGGGTGCGCAACATTGGCAGTCATACATGTGCGGTCCGGTTCGTGGGGTCACGGATCTTGCATGCAAGGGGAAGCTGGATTTTCTGGATGGTATGGTGATACATGACTGCTGTCATGAAATCAGGGGTTCGGTCGATATCATTAAGCTAAATGCCCACAATATAAAATATATCAAGCCTATATGGTTCCCCAAGATCCTTAAACAAAAACAGACAAAACAAAGGCTTCTGGAGGAATTAAAGAAGCTCAAGGGCAGCCTGGAAGATTTTTGGGGTAAGGAGATCACGGTGGATGCCTTACACCGGAGTATCGAGATATACAATGAAAATAGTGACCTGATGGCGGAATTGTATGAAATGAGAAGAAGACATCCCGGCATTATGAAGGCAGGCCAGATGCAGCACATTATCCTGGCCGGAATGCAGATGCCCAAGGAAGAGCACAACCAACTGCTGAAAGATCTCCTCTCCGAAATTCGGACTGATTCATTTTCCGAGGATGAAAGGGTAAAAATAATCCTCTCCGGGAGTCTCTGCGGCGAGATGCCCGAGGAGATACTGGATATCATTGAGGATGTCGGTGGTTGTGTTGTCGATGATGACCTGTATGTGGGATCGAGATATTTTCTGACCAGGGTTTCAGATGGAAACGATCCGTTGGAGGCCCTTGCGGATCGGTATATCGACATGGTCCCTCCATGCCCTACGACCCAGGACCCGTCCAATGATCTGGGGCAATACCTGGTGAACATGGTCGAAAAAAGCCGGGCCGGCGGCATCATCAATATCATCACGAAATTTTGCGAGGCCCATTGTCATATCTATCCATGGGTCCGTTATGCATGCCGTGACGCCGGAATCCCCGAATTACTCATTGAAACGGAGCATGAGGTGACTTCCTTTGATCCGATTAAGACCCGGATCCAGGCATTTGTGGAGTTGATAAAAGGAGAATAAGAATGGAAGAACAGCGCAAAAGATATAATCGTTTAAAATGCACGGCACAAATATCAGGCATGATGGACAAATTTTACGAAGACATTCGGCGGGCCCCCTCTGAAGGCAGAAAGGTTTGCTGGTGTGTGGGGGCGAGTCCTTTTGAGATATTGGCCGCGCAGGATGTCGCGAGTTTTCATACCGAAAATCAGGCCGCGAGGATTTCTGCCGGACAGGAGCACATGTATTATATTGATAAGGCGGAAAAAGAGGGCTGGCCGACGGATACCTGCTCCTATACAAGGATTAACGTAGGATCCGCTCTTTATATTGTGGAAGGCCAGTGGCGGGAGGATCATGAAAGATACCGAGTGCCCAAGCCGGATTTTATATGGGCCGGAAACACCTGTCCCGCGATGGTCCAATGGGCGGATAGTCTGAGACGCATTTTCGACGTCCCCATGTTTGGCGTTGACTGTCCCTTTATATATGACGACGATGATGAGACCTACATGAAGACCGTTGAATACACCAGGTCGCAGCTTCAAGATTTTATCACTTTTATCGAAGAGAACACGGGCAGGCCTTATAACTGGGATGCCCTGAATAATATCGTTTTCGGAAGAATGAGAAGGATCGCCGAGATCCGTGCTGAGATTGATGAGCTTTGTAAAAGAAAACCGGCTATTATGAGCGCATTCGACCAGATGATAGCCATGGGTCCTTACAACCAGCTTAGAAATCAGGAACTCGTGGAGTTTTATGAGGAGATGCTCCTGGAAATAAAGGATAGGGTAAAGAACGGGATTGTGGCTCTTCCTGATGAAAAATACAGATTGATGTGGCGTGGAAATTTTCCCTGGTACGCAGTAGGTAAGATGAGCAGGTGGATGGCGCCCCAGGATATCTGCCTGGCCACATCAGGTTACGGCTTTGGCGGAGTGGGTCCCCATGCAAGAGGGCTTTTTCCTCCTGACGGATTCGGGACCGATGATGATCCTTTAACCTTTATAGCCTGGAATGTGACCACCCGGGGTTACACGAGGACGCTTGATTTCAAGATGAGAGAAGAGGTCCATGAATATGTTGACGGTTATGAAATAGATGGGGCGATCCTCCATTCACCCAGGAGTTGCCGTCCATGGTCAATGCAGGAATATGATATGGCCAAGCTGATTGAGAAAAGATACGGCATACCGGTGGCGGTTATTGAAGCGGACCATACGGATCCAAGGTATTACAACGAGGCCTCGGTTGATTTAAAACTGCAGGCGCTTATCGAGATCATAAAAGAACGAAAGGGTTGATGCTGGTTACGGATTTTGCCTGTATCATTTTGAATCATCCTGGATAATACCAGCGTACATCGATTTTGAGGAAACCATGACATTTTTAAATGACATCACCGTCCTGGAATTAAGCGAGCATATCAGCGCTTCCGCCTGTACTAAGATGATGGTCGCGCTTGGCGCCGACGTCATCAAGATCGAACCGCCGAACAAAGGGGAACGATCCAGGTACATGGGGCCTTTTCCCAATGATGAACCACACCCGGAAAAGAGCGGTCTATTTTTATATCTAAACATGGGTAAAAAGGGAATCACCCTGGACATTACCCAAAAAGAGGGCCGGGACATATTTCTTAAGCTCGTAAAACAGGCGGATATCATCGTAGAAGATCTTGGCCATGGAGTTTTGGATCAGCTGGATTTGGGTTATGGTGCTTTGTCCCGGGTTCATCCTTCATTGGTTTTTACCATGATTACACCCTTTGGTGAAAACGGTCCCTACGCCCATTATCAAGCGGAAGATATCGTCGTGGAAGCGGTCAGCGGCATGATGCTTCAACAGGGCAGCCCGGATCGGGAACCCATTAAAATGGGCGGGCACATTATTTATTATAGGGCGGGCGCATCGGCCTTTTTCGGAAGTCTGGCCGCCCTTTATCACGCTGAAAATATGGGTGAGGGCCAGAAGGTTGAGGTGTCCATTCAGGAGACTTTATTGCATGATGATTTTATTACAATCGAAGCTGCTCTCGCAAGAGGTGAGGATATTCGTCGAAGACTGGCGCCTATGTTGCTGCCATGCAGTGACGGCTGGTTTTATATACGCGCGTTTCCCCATGAATGGCCGCGCCTTACAAAGGCATTGGGCATGCCTGAACTGGAAAATGATGAGCGTTTTATTGATATGAAAAAACGCAGTGAAAATGCGGAAGAATTAAACGCCATTATTATGTCCAAATTATGTGACATGAAAAAATCGGAGATCTATGATCTTATGCAAAAAAACCGTGTGACAACCGGCTTTCTTGCCGACGTCGAAGACCTTTTCCTTTCCGAACAATATAAGGCCCATCATTATTTTCTGGAAATTGAACATCCTGTCGCCGGTAAATTAGCCTACCCGGGTGCCTTTGCCACGATGGGTGACATAAAATGGGTCCATGGGCGGGCCCCTCTTCTAGGCGAGCATAATGATGAAATTATTTGCGGGTGGTTGGGATATGGTCAGGAAGATATGATGCAACTAAAACAAAAAGGGATTGTCTGATATGACAAAAAACGAAGAACAGACATTAAAACTAAGGGTCTTGGACCTTTCCATGTTTTGGGCCGGCGCCATGTGTGCACAACTCCTGGGGGATATGGGCGCGGAGGTGATTAAAATCGAGTCATGCCAACACCCGGACCCGGATAGGATTGTTACCCAGGGCCAATTGTATTTGCATAATGAATTGGGTGAGGAACCTTGGAATCGAGGCATGCTTCATTTAAGACGGCATCGAAATAAGCTTTGCATCACCCTGGATCTCTCCCAAACCAAAGGGCGTGATGTTTTTCTTAAGTTAGTAAAAAAAAGCGATATCGTTGTTGAAAATTTCAGGATAGGGGTCTTGGAAAAATTGGGAATACCATATAACGTGCTTCAAGAGGCCAATCCAAAAATTATTCTTTTATCCGTCTCCAGTCAGGGTGATACCGGTCCTGAACGTACATATGGTTCTAACGCGGAGATATTGGCCTTTACCAGTGGTCTTCGTTCCGTTTCGGATTATGAGGATGAAATCGGGATGTTTACGGCTACCAATATCCCGGATCCACTATCCGGTACCGTAGCCGCCGGATTTGCGCTGGCGGCCCTTCGTCATCGTCGAAAAACAGGAGAGGGATCGCATGTGGTGATCTCCCAGCGGGAGCTACTGACCGGTTGTATCGGTGATCTGGTTATGGACTACAGCATGAACAAACGGGTTCCAGGTCCAAAGGCCAATAACCACCCGGTTTACGCCCCTCACAATTGTTATCCTTGTAAAGGCCGGGATTCCTGGATCACTATCGCAATCAGGAGCGATACGGAATGGGAGATCTTTTGTCAGGTCATGGACCGGCTCGATCTGGCAGCTGAACCGAAATATTTGGATGGCGCCGGTCGCCTGAAACACAGCAAGGAAATCGATGAGATCATTGCGGACTGGACAAGACAACACGATCGTAAAGAATTGATGGCCCTGTTGCAAAAAAAGGATATCGCGGCCGGGGCGGCTTTGACCGCTATCGATCTGCTTGATGATCCGCATCTGGAAGCACGAGGATTTTGGGACAAGATCAATGATCCTCGACCAGGGTTTGGGGAATATATCTGTAAAGGGCGCGGCATCAATTTATCCAAGACACCCCTTAAGACTCGCCTGAGGGCCCCGGATCTCGGGGAACATAATACCTATGTTTACGGCGAATTATTGGGCATGACAAAGGATGAGATTACTGGGCTGGAAAAAGACGGTATCATTGGAACCATCCCCACACCGGATGTATTAAAACGGATTCCAAAGATTTTGCCTCCAAAAAATCCCAATTTATCATGCCGGACTTGATCCGGCATCCAGAGTTCTTCTGGTCTCCAGCGTTTGAAATGAAAATCTGATCACTCCTTGCCTACATCTATCCACGCGAGATCCGTGAAGAATGCATTCCGCATTTTCCATTTTATTCATAATACATTATTTAGGTGGTATGGTGGGTAGTCGATCCCTGATATTGCGGCCCAATTTTTCCACGATGTCATCTATTTTGGGCGCTAAAAATTGAACGCCAAGCTTTAGAAAAAGCTTTGAAAGACTCAGCAATACCATCAAGATCAAGAATGCCATGAAATAAACGAATGTTTGAAACACCGATACGGGGATGATGAAATCGCCGGCATGGCTCTTTATTGTTCGGGCCTCTTCAGTAAATGATGAGAGATTCACATACATCTCGAAACTCATGGGATCTTGAATAAATTGCCAAAACTCACTAATAGAATAAATGATGCCAAATAATCCGATAACCATTAGAACATACCCTATGGGATTTCTCATAGCCTATAGCCCTCCTGATCATGAAATATTCATTTTTGTAACAGTTTAGCTTTTTGAAAATGATGAGATGCAAGGCTTGGATTCCGCGATCAAGCCTGCCCCGCACTTGATGAGGGGCTGCGGAATGACGTTTGACCTGACTATCGCTATATCTTTATGAAGCACGTATTTTATTTTTCTTTATGATTTCCCCTTTTCTGCCTGCCTGCACCACGCCCGACGCGGTAGAGAGGTCATTCCGCGACTTGATCGCGGAATCCAGTTGTTTAGATGTTTTGAAAATAGCTAAAATGTTACTAATTTTTTATGGTGGGTTTCAAATACCCCTCAATCTTGTATTTTTCTTTGGTTGATTTTCCTTGATAAGTTCCGGTTTCATCAAATTCAACGGATAGCCAGCCGTATAATTTGTCACCCTTTTTAAAGTCCTTGGTTTTTATTTTAAGTTCTTTGGATAGGATCTTCCATTTTAGATTGAAAACTGGGCTTGGATAAACCGCCATGAAAAAACACTTAAATTCCAATTGATCTATCTGAATCATCAATGAACTTGCGTAAGCAGGCAGACCCCCGTGAATGATGAGCTCTAGATGGTCTGATTCTTTTAGGACAGCATCGCAAAAATGCATGATGTGCTCCCCCTGATGCGTTGAAACACAATTGGAGGTGTGCTCTATGGGGGTGATGTCTTCTTGGGTTATTTCTTTATCTAGAATGGATTCAAATGTCCCGTCATCATTGCGAATGATATACCAGGGATAGGATGCTTCAGAGGTATCAAAGAATTCAGAATAAAGATCTTTATCAATGGAGATCTCTTTGACAATGGAATCGTCACAATCATTATATTTTTTTTGGCCGTATAAAGTCACAGGGGAGGCGAGGAAGAAGAAAATAATGATTAATGTTTTGATTTGATTGACCATGCAGGTTCCAAAGGTTTCATCGGCCCTCAACAAACGCAAATCCATTTGCTTATTGTTTATCCATTCATCCTCCTCCTTAGGCTGAAGGGGATTAGAGGACAATGATATCGGCATAAGAGAAATCTTGTCGGCCAATCCGTCACGCCGGACCCGTATCGAGGACGGGATAAACTGAGGTCGTGGTCCGGAAGGCTTTGAAAGACCTGGATTCCGGCCTCCGTCGGAATGACATCAGATGCTTCCGGGTCTTGGTTAGGGGTTTAAGTCAACAATATTGGCCCCAACCTACCCCCTTCAAGGGGGAAGAATTTTGGGGTATTTCTTTATGACCACTACTTAATCCAAAAATCGTGAATCTTAAATAGAAAAATATATTCAATGTGAATATCTTCTATTTCAATAGGCATAAAGACTTGAATGGTTCGGCCGATATTTTTTTCGGCCTTATCGGATAATTCTTGCGCGGAAATGACGCTTAAGTCGGCAAAAAGCGGCATTTCACGCCAGTCGCCACCGAATTTTTGACTCACATAGTAAACATGGTCCGCGGGTAAGATGAAGTCGGAAATCGATGAACCTCCGGCAATCTTCATGGATCGTTGCGGGTTGTATCGATCATGATATGGTATTCCAGAATGAATAACGGGTATACGCGTATCGCTTTCATCAATGTATCGTACCTTATCCCAGATAAGCATAATGGGTTGATCGGTTTTGTTCGTAAGGGTGAAAAAAAAACGAGAAGATGTCGGTCTCCATATCATTTGAATGGTTTCATCTTTAAAGTTGTATTCGATTTTTGCATGCTCCTGGAATGCTATTGTTTTGTGTTCAGCCTGATTTCCATTTTTGATAAAAGATTTATTTACCTCATAAAGGCCGATATCGTAATCCACACGATGAACGCCACAATAGGAGATCAAGAATGCGAGCGATATGATAATGGTTGTGTTAAGATATTTCATGATTGAAAAATTAGGTTTATTGTATCATTTTAGATTTTTGAAGGACTTGGCGCGTACCTATGGATTCCGCGATCAAGTCGCGGAATGACCAGCCCAGTTTTGGTTACGCGACTGCAAATGATTACCTCTGGTTTTTGCACGGTCATTCCGCGACTTGATCGCGGAATCCAATCGTTTAGATTTAGAAAAACCTGAATTATTTCAGTTTATTGAAATACATTTGATAAAAATGATATTGTTCATTCATGATTATGCAATAAAATTGATATTAGTCAAGCGATATTCATATTCGGGTTTTTGGATTATTACCTCAATCTTGCATGAGTGAATAAAAAATACTTGAAAAACCACCTGGGTTTCCTGTTATTAAAGGATTTGCACAAACCAAAT
>JAFGGA010000141.1 GCA_016930835.1 Deltaproteobacteria bacterium | reverse complement strand
CCCCAGGCTGATTGAATTGTACAGTCAAGGACGATTTCCTTTTGATCGCATGATCACCTTCTATCCCTTTGAAGAGATCAACAAGGCCGTCGAGGATATGGAGAAAGGACGCGTCATCAAACCTATTTTGAGGTTTTCATAAAAGGAGGATGCCATGAAATTCATCCGGGCTAATATGAGCGATCAAACCATTACTGAAGAAAATGTCCCAAACAATTATATCGGTCTTGGCGGCAGAGGCCTGACATCTATCATGATCAACAATGAAGTTCCCCCCCAATGCGATCCATTGGGACCGGACAATAAGCTTATATTCGCACCGGGGCTTTTAAGTGGAACAACCCTGGTGAACACCAGCCGGGTATCCATTGGAGCCAAAAGCCCGCTTACAGGTGGTATTAAAGAGAGCAACGTCGGCGGCACCATGGGTTTCTCACTTGGAAAATTGGGAATCAATGCAATCATAGTTGAGGGGAAGGCTCCCCAAGGAGAACTCAAATTTTTAAAGATTGATGATCAGGGGAAAGCTTCTTTCGTCCAGGCTCAGGATTATAAATCCATGCGGACCTATGAACTTGTGGAGAAGATCCATAAAAATTTTGGAAAAAAGAACTCTATACTATGCATCGGTCCTGCCGGAGAACAGGAATTCAAGGTGGCTTCCATACAGGGTTCAGACACAGAAGGCCGTCCCTGCCGGGCTGCAGGTCGCGGAGGGCTTGGTGCGGTAATGGGTGCCAAAGGACTTAAGGCGTTGATTGTGGATCAGGGAGGGAAAAACCCAGATCCTGTTGCAGATCCTGGTACTTTCAAGGAATCATCCAAGGTCCTGACCAAAATAATCAACGAAGATCCCTTCAGCGGGAATATGCTGCCCAATTTCGGCACACCCGTTCTGGTGGCTCCGGTCAACTCACTGGGCGCCTTTCCAAGTTTTAACGCGAGGAAGGGTGTGTTCGATGGCTGGGAAAAGATCAGCGGAGAGGCCATGGCCGAGATTCAAGGGCCTAGGGGTGGTAAAATGAAACATATGGGATGCACACAGTGTATTGTCCATTGCTCCAATGAATATGTGGATGAGGATGGGAAATATATAACCAGCGCGCTTGAGTACGAGACCATCTGGGCCATGGGGGGGATGACTGGAATTGACCATCTGGATACGATAGCCAAACTTGATTTTCTCTGTGATGACATTGGTGTGGATACTATGAGCACCGGGGTGGGAATCGCCGTAGCCATGGATTCAGGATATAAATCCTTCGGGGATAGAGATGCGGCTATTGAGATGGTGGAAGAGATTGCCAAAGGGACTGAATTTGGCAAGATCCTTGGACAAGGCCCGGTAGCCGTAGGCAAACATTTTAATAATGAGCGGGTGCCGGCGGTGAAGGGTCAAAGCATCGCCGCATATGATCCAAGGTCCATGATCGGAAATGGCATTACCTATGCGACCACACCTATGGGTGGTGATCATACAGCGGGAAACTTGGTAGGGGCCTATTTGGGCCAGGTGCTCGATCCACTGAAAAAGGAGGGACAGATTGAAACATCAAGGGAAATTCAGTTCTTTAACGCTGCCGCTGACAGCGTGGGGATGTGCCTGATGGTGTACGCTTCCCTCAATAGTCCTGAGGCCCGGGAGGTATTTTTGAATGTGACCAATGCTAAACTCGGTCCTGAGTTGGCAGTAGAGGATCTGAGATCCTTGGGCGAAAGAATATTAAAAGCGGAAAGGGAATTTAACCATAAAGCAGGGTTTACAAAAAACGATGATCGTCTGCCTAAATTTTTCTATGAGGAGCCATTGCCTCCCCATAACACTGTTTTCCCTTTCAGTAATGACGAACTCGATATGATGTTTGATTTTTAATAGCCCATGAAAGTAACGGTCAGGCTATATGGAACGTTAAGAAAACGTTTCTCGGGGTATCGGGCTGAACAAGGGTTAGAGATTTTTATACCGGATGAAGCCACTGCCCGGGATCTCTTGGACCATCTGAAAATCATGGAATCGCTAGGTCCGGTCGTTGCGATGGAAGGCCGGATAATGAAACCGGATGATAAAATAGATCAGGGAGCCGATATACGAATTTTCCAGACTGTCCATGGCGGGTAAAGTCGATATAGGAACATATACATTAAGGAGGGTGTCCATGACAATCCAGGAGATAAAGAAAAGGACTGAGGAATTAGGTGAAAGACAATGGGATGACTCTGCCATCAGGATCAGGTATGAAAAACTCGCAAAAGAGGGCATACCCCGCAAAACCTTAAGTAAAGAAGAGTACCTCGCTAATAAATCACAGATTTTAGAGCGCGTACAACAACGCGCAGAGGAATATAATTATATACTTAAAAATTGTGCACAGGGAACGGCCCTTGCTCTGTTAGAGGAATTTGGTCTTGGTAATATGGATATCATCAAGGCTTTGACCCCATTTCCGGGGATTGGTGGTACTGGAGGAATATGCGGGGGCATTACGGGCGGCTTAATCACCTTTGGACTCTATTTCGGCAGTAATAATTTGTTGGACTTTGAGACCGCAGGTACCACCATAATGCATGCCCAAATGTTTATGGCCTCATTTGAAGGTGAGGTTGGCTCCCTTTATTGCGCCAAAATACAGGAGACCATATTCGGGAGAAATATGGATCCAGGCGCCTGTCCGGAGAACATGGAAGCATTCGCCGCTGCCAAAGGATTTGAAAAATGCGGTACTGCTCCTGGAATAGGGGCGCGGTTAGCGGCTGAGTTCATTATCGATGGTATGAAGGCATAGTTGACTTTTAGATTATAAGCCGGAATTTAGATGATCAGAAAACATAAATCATTTACAACAACTTTAAGCTTAAAATAGACGGTGAAAGGAGGTATTCATTATGGCGGAGGAATTAGTACAATTCTTGGCAGATCTTAAAGAACCGGAGGCTTTAGCGTTTGTTGAAAAATCTTTGGCTGAAGGAACCGATCCGGCATCTCTTCTGGATCAGGCGAAAAAAGGCATGACCCTTGTGGGACAGCGGTTTGCGGATGGAGAATATTTTATCCCGAGTCTTATTTTTTCAGGTGAAATCCTTAAAGGCATCATCCAAAGGCTTGAACCACACCTAAAAAAGAGCGGTGAGGCCGAAGAAAAGCTGGGGAAGATTGTGGTAGGAACCGTTGCCGGAGACATCCATGACATTGGAAAAAATCTTGTGGTGTTCATGTTGGACGTCAATGGTTTTGAAGTTACGGATCTTGGTATTGATGTCCCGGTTGATAAATTCGTGGATGCGATCAAAGAGACCGGCAGCACGGTGGTTGGGCTGAGTGGGTTTTTGACCTTGGCGTACGATTCCATGAAGGAGACGATTGATGCCATTGAAAAGACCGGTCTTCGAGACAAGGTAAAGATCATGATCGGAGGGGGTCAGATTGATGATGATGTGAAGGTTTTTACCGGAGCGGACGCCTATGGAAGGGACGCCATGGACGCCGTAAAATTAGCCAAAGGCTGGATAGGAGGGTGAGATCATGGAAAAACAATGGCACGAGATGACGGCGGATGAAAAGCAGGAGGTGCAGTTTCAAAAACTGCTCACGCCGAAGGATCATGAAGGGAATGATCTTAAATTCCAAAGCAGTGAGGCCGAGGTAACTTATAAGGCAAACATAAACAGGATCAAAGATGCCATTCAGATGAAAAAGACACCGGACAGAGTACCGGTCAGTATACTTCCTAGCATGTTTCCTTTTCTTCATGCCGGGATGACCCCTCAAGAAGCGATGTATGACTATGATAAATGCATCGGAGCCTTTAAGGAATTCATCTTGGAATTTAAACCTGACATGCATATCGGCGCTGCTGTTCCCGGCCCGGGGAAGTTTTATGAGATCCTTGACTACAAGTTATATTCCTGGCCGGGCCATGGGGTATCGCCTAAACATAGCTATCAATGCAACGAGGGGGAGTACATGAAAGCGGAGGAATATGATCTCCTGTTAATGGACCCGTCGTTTTATTTTCAGAATTTTTATTTGCCGCGAGTATTCGGGGCGTTGCAGGGATTCACAATGCTTGCTCCGCATACGGGCACGCTCGAAATGTATGGACTTGCCTTTAATTACGTACCCTATGCGCTCCCCCCTGTTCAGGATACCTTTAAAGCACTTTTTGAGGCCGGGGCTGAAGCCTTGAAATGGGCGATGGCCATGGGTGTTTCAAATGGTGAACTGACCGCATTAGGATTTCCGAATCCAGCCGGCGGCTTTACCAAGGCACCGTTTGATACGATCGGCGATACCCTGAGGGGCACCAGAGGGATCATGATAGATATGTACCGGCAGCCTGATAAGCTCCTGAAGGCCTTGGACGCATTCGTACCGATCATGATCGGCATGGGAATTGGCGCGATGCAGCAGACCGGAAATCCCCTGATATTCATGCCCCTGCATAAAGGTGCGGACGGCTTCCTCTCGGACGAACAGTTCAAAAAATTCTACTGGCCTACCCTTCAAGCAGTCATCGTGGGCCTCATTGAGGGTGGATGTATTCCATTCCCGGCACTTGAGGGGCATTGGGATTCGCGCCTGAACGTTATCCAAGATGTACCGAAAGGCAAGACGGCATGGATGGTTGACCAGTCGGACATGGCTCGAGCCAAGGCGACATTGGGTAAGAATGCGTGCCTTGTCGGCAACGTACCCTCCTCCATGCTGAGATTAGCCACACCCGATAGAGTGAAAGACTACTGCAAGAAGCTCATCGATACTGCCGGTAAAGGTGGAGGTTATATAATGAGCAATGGGGCGTTTTTTGATGAGGCAAATCCTGAAAATATTAAGGCCATGGTTGATTTTACGAAAGAGTATGGCGTCTATCAATAGGATTTGATTTTCCGAAAAATTTTTGAACCGATTGACCCATCAAGAGAGGAGGTGAAGAAGAGAAGGGATATTTTCCCCAGGGATCATGGGTCGGCATAGGGACTTGTGAATAGGACTCTAAACTATCTTAATTCGCTTTGGAAGGAGGGAAAAATGAAAAATAAAGTCTTTACCGGACTAATCATGTTTGTGGTGGTAGTGCTATTAGCAGTCGGTTTTTATACCACAAATACCTTTGCTAAAGATAAAATCGTTGTCGGTATGGCAAGGCCTCTGTCCGGTCCGATGGCAACGATTGGAGATTCAGCGTTTAAACCGATCTATGATACATGGACAGATGAAGTCAATGCCCAGGGTGGTATATATGTGAAAGAATATGGCAAGAAATTGCCCATTGAGCTTTTGATATATGATGATAAAGGTGATTTGGGCACGATGACGAGGCTGACGGAAAAATTAATCGTCAAAGATAAGGTTGACTTCCTGTGGCCTTCCTGTGGTACCGCCTTTGTTTTTGCCCAGGCTCCCATAGCCAACAAGCATGGGTATGTGCTGATAACGGCCGAAGGTGGTGCTACACATGTCAAAGACATGCTTCCTAGTCTTCCTTATGTGTTTGTTAGCCTGAGTTTTTCCGATTGGTACCAGATACCGGTCCTTGCGGAACTTCTTGGCGAAAAGGGCGCAAAGACGGCGTATATCACATTTAGAGCTGACCTTTTTGGCATTGAGTATTCCGGTGTGGCAGGTATTGAATTTCCGAAGCATGGGATCGAAATCATTGGCCTAAATAGCGTCCCGCCAGAAACGAAGGATTTTGCGCCTATAATCAAGAAGGCCAAGGCATCCGGAGCCGATGTGTTTTGTGCTTTTGGTTATCCCGATCTTGTTTTGCCGGCCACGGGCACGTCAATGGCACTTGACTATAATCCCAAAGCCTGGATAGGCGGCCCCGCAGTCAATTTCGGATTTTATCATACCACCTTCGGTCCGGCGGCAGAAGGCGTATTGGGTTTTACCACCTTTGCCTGTAGCCAATCAAAAGCCGCACAAACACTTTGTGATAAACTCTATAAGGGGAAACCGGAAGAAATTAATGATTGGTGGGGACATCCCCTTTATTGGGCTGGGCTGGAATGTTGGAAACAAGCTATCGAGAAGGCCGGGACGCTTGATCAGAAGGTGATCAGGGAAGTTTTGGCCACAGAGAAATTCAATACGGTACTGGGGCCTACCTGGTTTGAGAATGGACTGATGGCCAAAGAGTGTCATACCGGTGAAATAGGTCAATGGCAAAAAGGGATATTTGAAGTGGTCGGTCCCACAAAAAACGCCACTGCAAAGTTTGTCTACCCCAAATCCATATGGCCGGCACCACCAAAGAAGTAGAAGGTCGGTATCGGACATCATACTGAGGGGTTAAAGAACAATAAACATAAGCGGATTGTCCCAAAGGGTGCAAGCATTATTCTATTTCAGTGTCATTATCCCATTGGGAGACAATATGCAGCGCCCTTTGGACAGCCAGCTCCTTACAATGATGGTTAGGAATCTGCTATATGATTACAACATTCCTTGATATCGTGATCTCGGGTTTATTAATGGGAGGCATCTATGCCCTGATTGCCGTGGGGCTCAGCCTGCAATATGGTGTGGCCCGGGTGCTGAACATATCTCATGGTGAGTTCATCATGATCGGCGCTTTCGGTACTTATATTTTGTATAAAACAGCAGGTGTGAATCCTATCCTCACACTTGCCATATGCGGTCCGGTTTTGTTCCTAATCGGTTTTTTCCTTTACAAAACCCTTTTTAAAATCCTATTGGCCTTTTCTGATTCAGCGGAAATCTTTGAAGGAAAATCTCTTCTCGCATCCTTCGGTCTTCTTTTTATCATTCAAAATATCGCCATCTTAATATGGGGTGCCGACATAAAAAGTTACTCCTTTTTAAATATTGGAGTTGATTTAGGGGGGGCATTATTTCCCGCCAATCGCATGGTCACCCTTTTGTTCGCCGTTGTCATCAGTATGACCTTCTACCTCTTTTTGGCCTTTACTCGAATGGGAAAAGCAATCAGAGCCGCGGCTCAAAATCCGAGAATTGCCGGACTCATGGGGGTAAACATCAATCAGGTGCTGGCTCTGTGTTTCGGCTTCGGGGCGCTGATGGCAAGCTTTGCCGGCGGATTGTTAAGCATGTGTTACCCCATTACGACAACCATGGGTATGGAATATACCGTTATCGCAATCATCGTGGTCGTTTTAGGCGGTTTGGATAGTATCGTTGGCAGTTTTATTGGTGGTTTCTTGTTGGGTATTGTCGGGAGCATCGTAACCTACATAGAACCCGGTTTGGCATTGGTTGCCTATTATGCCATCTTCATTATCCTGCTCTTGGTGAGGCCAACTGGTATTTTAGGGAAATAGAAAATGGATATTACGACACTGAAATCAAAAAAGTCTTTAATATGGTGGACAGTCATTTTCACCATATTCATATTATTAATCTTTCTTCCTTTTTATACTCAAGGCTATGCTGTTGTTTTACTGATCAGTATTTTGGTGTATGTCATACTGACCCTGAGCTGGGTGATGTTTTCCGGTTCAACCGGGTACATGTCCCTGGCGCCGGCCGCATTTTTTGGAGTCGGAATATATACCTCCGCCTTGATAGGCAAGGTATTCCCTTTCCCCATTACCGTTTTGGTTGGAGGTATGGCGAGTTTCATACTCGCTATTTTAGTGGGTGCTTTGACCCTTAGATTGAAAGGTATCTATTTTGCCATATTTACTTTCGGCCTCGTCATGCTCATTGCCTATTCTCTTCTGTTTTTTGAAATACAGGTCACGGGAACGCGTGGCAGATTCGTCATTGTCATGGATTACAACACGATATATTTTTATATGCTTGGGATTTTTATGTTATTATTGCTTACAACATATTTGATCAAAAATTCCAAATATGGTTTGGCCTTACGAAGTATCGGCCAGGAAGAGGATGCGGCCGCCCACACCGGTGTGAATGTGGTTGGGGTGAAAGTCATGACCTTTGCGATCAGCGCATTTTTTATGGGGGCTGTTGGATCGGTTATGGCGACTAAGTTGACCTATATTGACCCATTTATCGCTTTTAGTACGACCTATTCATTCATGCCGGTGGCCATGGCCATATTTGGCGGTACGGGTTCGCTCTATGGGCCTATCATCGGTGCGGCTATTTTGACCTATTTGGAAGAGATTCTGATAACCAAGTTCGCTGAAGTGTATATGCTTATTTTCGGCGCCATATTGGTGGCCGCTATATTATATTTGCCTGATGGGCTTGTCGGATTCATACAAAAGATATGGAGACGATTGATGGAGAGGAATCATGTCGATACTTGAAGGTAAAGGGGTAACGAAATACTTCGGGGGCCTGGCCGCTGTATCCAATGTAGATTTTTCAGTTGAAAAGGGCGAGGCCTTTGGACTTATCGGTCCGAACGGTGCAGGCAAGACAACGCTGTTTAATCTGATATCAGCGGCTTATCCTGTTAAATCGGGGATTATAAGGTTTAAAGACAAGGATATAACGGGGCTAAAGCCTTATAAAATCTGTCGGATGGGGGTGGCAAGGACTTTTCAGATCGTCAAGATTTTCCCTGATCTACCCGTGTTCAGTAATGTTTTATTGGGTTTACATTTTGGTCATTCATCAGGAATGTCATCTGCGGAAAAAGCCAGCCTGGCTTTGGAATATCTCGATTTTGTGGGTTTAACCCAAGTAAAAATGGCGCCTGCAAAAGATCTTACACTTGCAAATCAGAAAAGACTTGAAGTGGCCAGGGCCCTGGCTACCGGACCCGAACTATTGCTACTGGACGAAATAATGGCTGGATTGAATCCAACTGAGGTTTCTCAGGCCATGGAACTTGTGAATCGGATCCGGGAAAAAGGGATTACCATCATTATGATTGAACATGTGATGAAGGCCATTATGAATATATGTCAGCGTATTATGGTTCTTCACCACGGTGAAAAGATTGCGGAAGGTTCTCCGCGGGAAATCGCCAATAGTGAAAAAGTGATAAAGGTTTATCTCGGAGAAAAGGCTCATGCTACATGTTAATCATATAAATGCTTTTTATGGCAAGATTCAGGCATTATGGGATATCTCCTTAAATGTTCATGAAGCGGAGGTTGTTGCGCTCGTTGGTGCCAATGGGGCGGGTAAAACAACTCTGGTGAATACCATATCCGGCCTTCTGAGGCCAACTTCCGGTCTTATTGAATTCCTTGGTAAGAGAGTAGATGATCTGAAATCGCATAGCATTGTGGAACTTGGGATGTCCCATATCCCGGAAGGCCGAATGCTTTTTCCCAATATGTCGGTCCGTGAAAATCTGGAAATGGGCGCCTACACGAAACGTGTGTGGAAAAATAAACATAAAACACTAGAGCAGGTTTATGATCTTTTCCCTGTTTTAAGAGCACGACAGAGACAATTGGCAAGGACGCTGAGCGGGGGGGAACAGCAAATGGTGGCAATGGGCAGGGGGTTGATGTCGAATCCGAAACTCTGTATCATTGATGAGCCGTCATGCGGTCTGGCACCGATTATCGTTCAGGAGATGTTCGGCATCATAGGGAGTCTGCGGAGCCAAGGTATTGCCATTTTTTTGATCGAGCAGAACGTTCAGCAAACTTTGGAAATAGCGAATCGGGCCTATGTCCTAGAAAATGGACGCCTGATATTGGAAGGCAACAGCCAGGATCTGATACAGGAAGAAATGATCAAAAAAGCTTACCTAGGGTTGTAAAAGGATTATTAAGGAATATCCTGCTTCCCCGCCTGGTGTTTATGCATCTGAGGACCATCCCAAAATCTCTCCAGGTTTTTCTGAGAGCCGTATCAATATCCATAGCATAATCCTGAGTTATGTAGCCTCTTTATTGACCAATGTTCATCCAAAAATGCCCCAGATCCCCTCCCCCTCGCCCCTCCCGCGAGGGAAGGGAGGCATGGCAGGACACCAGCCAAAAAGGGTTTTTCTTCTCTTAATTGATTTCACCGTATTTTTTCTTTAATTTGACAAGAGCTATCAGGTATTGTTATTTTAATAATTTTTAAAAAAGGCTTTTACCATTCATGCTATCCGAACAGCACTGTGAATAGATATTCAGATTCGAAAGGAAACGATGAAACCATATCGATTATTTGTACAAGGTAAAAATTTTTTGATCAAAAAAAACAGTAAGGTTATGAGATATGGCTTTACTCAAAACATGTTTGTTGAAGCGGATAGCCCAAGTCAAGCCAAATTAATAGCGATTGCCACGACCAAACTTGACAAGGAACTGAAAGAAATCACTCTGAATTCCGAATCAGATCCGCCCCAGATAAATGTTGAGACATTTTGGGAATTGGATGTTCTGGATGACATCAGTGACATTGACACCAATCGAAATTTCTTTGTTGAAAAAAGGTGGTGGCAGTTTTGGAGATAACCGTCGCCGTCGGAGCTGGGATTTCTATTCGATTGATAAGGGAATTGCCTTGGAGGCTGCAAAACAATTCATGAAAATTATATTAGTCGCATCAGTGCGACGTTAAAAATGGATTTGGTTGCAAAAAAGAGATCTTATTTGCGATCCTCATTTTTCTCCAACCATTTTTTAAAGCTAATCCATTGATATTTCGATCTTTTATACTATTCCGCTGTTTACCCCTTCACATGGCATATATCTTGCCATCACATATGGAACAAAGGAAAGGATCATGAAACCCCCTCATCACAAACAATAGGGTTTCAAGCGGTATCTCTTTACATCCGGCCGCGAATGGGAAAAAAGATGATTGGTCATACTCAGGAATATAAATATCTCTTTGGACCGGTGCCGTCACGACGGCTGGGACGGTCCCTGGGGGTGGATTTAATCCCATATAAGACATGCAGCCAGGACTGTGTTTTCTGCCAGCTTGGCCGAACCCCCATCAAGACGATAACCAGGAAGGAATATGTACCTATCCGGGATGTGCTCGATGAGATTGAAGCGTGGTTAAAAAAGGATGGAAAGGCGGATCATATCACACTTTCCGGCTCCGGGGAACCAACGCTTCACTCCAATTTCGGTGAAGTACTTCGTTTTGTTAGAGAGAATAGTGCCATCAAGGCGGTTTTACTGACCAATGGCTCTCTTTTTCAAATGGAGGATGTGTGCAAAGCGGCACACCATGCTGACATCGTTAAGATTTCTTTGAGTGCATGGGATCAGGCCTCTTTCGGCTGGGTGAACCGGCCCCATCCGGATCTTGATTTTAAGCAGGTCATTGAGGCCCAAAAATCCTTTTGTGATGCGTTTAAAGGAGAATTATGGATCGAGGTATTCATTATCGCGGGTATGAATTCGATTTCCGCCGATGTGGCAAAGATCGCCGCTCTGGCTGAACAACTTAAGCCGGATCGGATTCACCTGAATACGGCCGTTCGCCCCCCGGCAGAGGATTTTGTGGCGCCTGTTTCCCCGGAGCGCCTGGCCTCTTTATGCAATCTCTTTCATCCACACGCGGAAGTCATTGCGCATTATAAGAATAGGGGCGATTTTGAATTCCGGGCCAACAAAGAAGCGATCTATGCAATGCTGAAGAGACGGCCCTGTACGGCGGAGGATATTGTCGGGGCTTTTGGCATGCATTTCAATGAGGTATCTAAGTATCTTGGAAATCTTCTGGAGCAAGGGCAGATCCGTGCTGAACGTACGTCCGGGTCTGTTTATTATAAAGGAACGGAAATTTCATGATCAAGGTGAAAAAGCAAGATATCAATTATTTTTAAAGGGGTGTATTTTTTATGACAGAAATAAATCAAGAAATGAGTCGGGACGAAAAACACAAGTTACAGGATGCGGAGATCAGGGAAACCTTGGGCCATATCAAGCACAAGATCCTGGTGATGAGCGGAAAGGGCGGTGTGGGCAAGAGCAGCGTGGCTGCTTATCTATCGGTGGTTCTCGCAGGCAGGGGATTCAAGGTCGGACTTATGGACGTTGACCTACACGGTCCAAGCATTCCCAGAATGCTAGGGTTGAAAGGTGATATCCAACCTTCTTCTCAACCTGGAAAGGCTATACCGGTCCATTTTTCCCCTAATCTACTGGTTATATCCATAGAGAGCCTCATGGGAGAGAATAAGGACGCCGCAACCATATGGCGGGGTCCCCTTAAAATCGGCGTTATCCGGCAATTTATCTCGGATATGGAATGGCCACCCCTTGATTATCTCGTTGTTGATTCACCTCCTGGAACAGGAGATGAGCCGTTAACGGTCGCCCAGACCATACCGGATGCAAAAGCGATCGTTGTGACGACACCGCAAGAGATCTCTCTTGCCGACGTCCGAAAGTCCATTAATTTTTGCCGCCAGGTCCATATGAAGATTCTGGGGATTGTGGAAAATATGAGTGGAATGCTGTGTCCGCACTGTGGAAAAGAGATCAACCTATTCGGCATCCAGGGCGGCGAAATGCTGGCGCGTAAGGAAAATCTTGCTTTTTTGGGACGGTTGCCCCTCGACCCTGAAATCGTCAGACAAGGGGATACAGGAGATGTCAGTGCTCTGACCGGAGGTGACCTGCCGTTCCATAAGGCCTTTAATGAATTGGTTGATCAAGTGGTCTCATTGACCCAACAGACGGCCGATACCCGGATCTCTGAGAGAAAGAGCAGCGGGGAATCTGTCTCACGGACCCCTGAGGCAAGTGGTGAGAACAAGGTGGTCTTCGCGATTCCTTTAGCGGAGGGAAAGCTCTGCGCCCATTTCGGTCATTGTGAACAGTTTGCGCTTATTGAGACTGTGCAGGGAAAGATCAAGGATACACGGATGCACACCCCTCCGGCACATGAACCCGGGGTATTGCCGAGATGGCTTCATGACCTGGGCGTTCAGGTCATTATAGCGGGTGGAATGGGCAGTAGGGCCCAGCAACTCTTTGAAGAGAACGGGATCAAGGTGATCACGGGTGCACCCATGGGTTCTCCGGAATCTTTGGTCAACCAGTATCATGCGGATATGCTGGTGACAGGGGATAACGTGTGTGATCATTGAGGAAGAATGTTGATGATTTACATCCCTTCTCTTTTCCTATTGAGACACGATTTCATATTTATGAATGAGGAGTGATTGATGATTATTAGTATAGCGAGTGGAAAGGGCGGAACCGGAAAGACGACAGTGGCCACGAATCTGGCTGTATCGCTTGACGATCAGGTTCAACTTCTGGACTGCGATGTGGAGGAGCCCAATGCCCACCTTTTTATCCAGCCTGTGATTGAAAAGACTGAGACCGTCACCACGCCCGTACCTGAGGTGGATATGGAAAAATGCACACTCTGTAAAAAGTGTAATGAGATCTGCCAGTTTAAGGCGATTGTCGTTATCGGTGAGACGGTTTTGCCGTTTCATGAACTTTGTCACAGTTGCGGAGGATGTATGGAGGTATGCCCGGCAGGGGCCATTACCGAGGTGGGACGCGAGTTGGGGGTGATCGAGATCGGGCACAGGAATGGTCTGGAGTTCATAAACGGCAAGCTGAGAATCGGAGAGGCCATGTCTCCCCCGCTTATTCGAAAGGTGAGGGAAAAGACGCGACCGGGGGTGCTGACTATCATTGATGCTCCACCCGGGACGTCCTGTCCCGTAATTGCCTCCATGAAAGATACGGATTTCGTATTGCTGGTGACGGAGCCCACGCCATTTGGTTTGCATGACCTGAAGCTGGCAATAGGGGCCGTGAATATTCTCGGGATTCCCCATGGGCTTATCATTAACCGTTCTGATTTGGGCGATGATCGCGTCAGAGAATATGCCAAAAGCCAAGGGGTCCCGGTCTTAATGGAGATCCCGTTTGATCGTAAGATCGCGGAATCCTACTCAAAGGGTGAAATGCTCGTTGAGTCCATGCCCGAGTGGAAGGGGAAGTTCAGGGCGCTATATCATCAAATTGAGGACATTGTATCTCATCGAAAAAGAGGAGAAGCCTAAGATGCCTATTTATGAATTTAAATGTAAACACTGCGGACATATTTTTGAATATCTATGTGTTCGAAGCGATGATAAAGCTCACGTGACCTGTCCATCATGTGGCCGGGACGAAGCCGAAACATTGCTTTCCATTTTTTCTTCAAAGGGGTCGATGCCGTCTGTCTCCTGCTCATCTTCCGGTGGATTCTCTTGAGCTTGACTCTACGGACTGCAGGTTGCGGCTGAAGAGCGGATTTTACTTGCTTGTTGGACGGGTTATCGAAATAAAGGAGATGGATAGGGATGAAGGAATTGGTTGTGATAAGCGGTAAGGGTGGAACAGGGAAAACGAGCATACTGGCGGCCTTCGCTTCTCTGGCGAAAAATAAGGTGCTTTGTGACGCGGACGTGGATGCGGCGGACCTGCATTTGATCACGGACCCATCGATCAAGGAGCGCCATGATTTTGATTCGGGTCATACGGCCATTATCAATCAGGACAAATGCACACAGTGCGGGCGTTGCAGGGAGTTGTGCCGGTGGAATGCCATCAGCGAAGATTTTGTGGTGGACCCCATTGCCTGTGAGGGCTGCGGCGTATGTTATTATTTTTGTCCGGAAGAGGCGATCGATTTTCCCCTGAACACATGCGGGGAATGGTTTATTTCCGACACCCGCTTCGGCCCCATGGCCCATGCCAGTCTGGGCATTGCGGAAGAAAATTCCGGGAAACTCGTGACCCTTATTCGGCAAGAAGGCAGAAAGCTCGCTGAGGAAAAAGGACTGGACCTGCTGATCACGGACGGACCCCCGGGGATAGGCTGCCCGGTCATCGCTTCTTTGGGAGGGGCCACATCTGTCCTTATTGTATCGGAGCCCACTGTTTCAGGAAGACATGACATGGAGCGTGTCTCGGAACTTGCCGCTTTTTTCAAGGTGCCGGCTATGGTTTGTGTCAATAAATTCGATCTCAATGTGGAAGAGACACAACGTATTGAAGATTTTGCCCGGCAAAGAGATATCCAATTGATGGGACGGGTGCCGTTTGATCCCGTATTTACAAAGGCCATGGTTCAGGGGAAGACCATTTTTGAGTATGATGACCAGTCCGAGGGCGCCCGGGCAGTCAAAAAAATTTGGGGAGATCTAATACAAAAACTTGGTGTATAAAGTCATCGAAAGGAGTTTTTATCATGAGCAATGATTCCTTTGTTGATGTGGCGATTGTCTCCTGCGGCACCTTAAGCATGGAATTACAGCATCTTAGGGATGAGGGGTTCTTGAATACGGAACACCTGATGTTTACAACACCGGGTCTTCATGAGGACCCGCGTGAACTGGAACGGCAGCTTATTCAACGAATCAACCAGGCCAAGGAAAAAGCTGAAAAAGTGCTGGTGGTGTATGGCGGCAAATTCTGCTACGTGAATGCACACGAACCAACCCGCACCATGAAAAAGATCATAGAAGAACAGGGGCCGCGTGTGGCAAGGATCGAGGCCACGCATTGCATGGATATGCTGGCGGATGAGGCGGAACGAGAAAAGATCGCCCAGGAGGTAGCCGGCGATCAGAAAGTGTGGTGGATGACGCCCGGGTGGATCAAGTTTCGTCATCAGGTTTTTAAGGGATGGGATCAAGGTTTGGCCAATGAAAACTTCCCCAAGCACACGGGAGGGGCGATTATCCTGGATGCCATAGGGTATGTAGATCAATACATGGCGGAAAAGCCCGAGGAATTTTTGGAATATTCGGATTGGATGGGTATTCCCATGCAGGGATATCCGGTCACGTTCGATCGGTTTAAGTCCCTGCTCTTGGATCAGTTACATCGACTGTATGGCTAAAATTGCATCAGGAGAATTAAGATGCCGATCTACGAATATCGATGTGAATCCTGTGGGGCCGTATCTGAATACCTGGTTGGCTTTGGGGGTGATGAAAGTATCCAGTGTAGAGTATGCGGAGCGCGCGAAATGACTAGAATTCTGTCCCTTTCATCGTTTACGTTACAAACGCCCGGGCAAATGCCCGGACGGACTTGCTGCGGCCGTGAAGAACGGTGCGAAGCGCCGCCATGTTCCGGGGGAGGGGCTTGCAGGCGAGAATAACCGCTACTGCAAAAGGAGGAAACATTGGCTGTCAGGGATTATTACCAGGTCCTGGGTGTGGAGAGAGGCGCAACGGATAGGGAAATCAAGCACGCTTATCGCAAGCTGGCCATGGAATATCATCCGGATCGAAACCAGAACAAACCTGGTTGTGAAGAACAATTAAAGGAGATTAATGAGGCGTATCAAGTCCTTGGGGATGATAGCAAAAGGCAGTTGTATGACCTCACGACTCGCTCGTCTTTTTATGGACATCCGAATCATAGAGAAGTTTTAAGTGATGATCTGATTGAGATCTTACGTGTTTTTTCTCGAGGTGGGTTCGGCATGAAGGGATTCGGCCGGTGCAGAGGTATGGGTTTTGGAAGAAAAAGCTGCGGGCGATGGAAGGAAACCTATTGAGCAATCCTAGAAGAGGATATCGAGGACGATCACACCCTCTGAGATGCAGCGATTGCGGGTAAAAGACGGATGGAAAATCATTTTTGGATAACATTCGGGGCAAGCCTTTCCGCGGCGTTTGTGACCACCGCGGGCATCTATGTTATCCGCCGCTTTGAAACATGGGGAAACAAGAATACGATCTATTTTATTTGTTTTGCCGCCGGTGTTTTGATTGCCGTCTCTTTTTTACACATCATCCCAAAAGCCTTTGAAATGAATGTACACGCCCCTTTTTATCTGTTGGCGGGATATTTCGGGTTGCACCTGTTCAACCGGTTCGTTAACGCCTTTGTATGCGATAAAGACTCAAGCGTCCAGTATGCCATCGGATTGGTTCCGATGATTGGAATCGGCTTTCACTCCTTTATTGACGGGTTTATCTATTCCATCACCTTTACCGTCAGCATCTTTACCGGTCTTCTGACGGCTACAGGCATGATACTGCATGAATTCCCCGAGGGCATCATTACGTATCTTCTTTTGTTGAGAGCTGGTTTCAGTGAACGGAGATCGCTTTTACTTGCCTTTGTCGCGGCAGCGGTAACCACTCCCGCGGGGATGCTTCTGTCATACCCTTATATCAGCCGAATCAACGAACCGATTCTCGGGGCGCTGTTGTCATTATCCGCCGGATCCTTGGTCTATGTTGGCGCGTCCCATCTGCTGCCGAAGTCTGAAACGGAACAAAAACGGTTTAGTCTCATTGCCCTGGCTACCGGTGTTCTGGTGGCCTTTGTAATCATATTTTCCAAACATTAGCCATAACGGCATGGCGAGGGTTTAAAAAGGCGTATTCGTTTGATCACGCCCGGGGTTTTTTCAGGAGGAAGCTATGTGTTTGAGCACGGTTTATTTGACTTCGGGAAAGGAACAAAAGGAAGTCATGAAAGAAGTGGCCAGAATCGAGGCGGAGGGCCATGGCTTTTGGTTAATCAATCTTTTCGGTGAAAAAATATTTGTCGAGGGGAGCATCCAGGCCATCAACCTTGCAGACGGGCATTTTGTGGTATTGGAGGGTCGACAATCGACTTGATCATGGGCTCTGGATCTACTTTTCTCGATACGCAAAAGTTCTTTACTCATGTCGACATCATATTTTTGGGATAAAAATCATCGACTTATCAACTATCTGCGGCTTTCCGTGACCGATCGTTGTAACCTGAGGTGTGTGTATTGCATGCCGGATGAAGGCATTCAGTTTCTCCCCCACGACAAAATCTTGACCTATGAAGAAATGCTGCGTGTGGTGACCCTGTGCGCCCTGCACGGTATTCGTAAGGTAAGGCTAACAGGGGGTGAACCTTTGGTTAGGAAGGATATAATCTCTTTTATCGAAAGGCTTTCCCATATTGAAGGATTGGAAGAAATCACCTTGACCACCAACGGAGTTCTTCTCAAGGAATTTGCCCACCCCCTTAGGGAATGCGGTATCTGTCGTGTAAACGTCAGCATGGACACGCTGAAACCGGAAAGGTTTCGACAGATTACCAGACGGGATTATTTTGATCGTGTTTGGGAAGGGATCGAAGAGGCCGAAGAGGCGGCATTTCAACCTATCAAGATCAATGTCGTGGCGATGCGGGGTGTGAACGATGATGAGGTCCTTGACTTTGCCCGCCTTACCCTCCGAAAACCTTACCATGTACGTTTTATAGAAATGATGCCTGTTGGTGCGAACAATACCTGGACCTTCAAGAAATTCCTTTCCATTAAAGAGATCCTTGAAACGATAAAACCTCTGGGCCCGATCCGAGCGATAGATTCCCTACCGTTGGACGGCCCGGCCCAGCGTTATCGCCTGGAGGGTGCCAAAGGGGAGATAGGGGTCATTGGGGCCTTAAGCAATCGTTTCTGCCAAAACTGTAATCGGCTTCGTCTTACCGCGGACGGTCATTTGAGGGGATGTCTCTTTTCCGAGGAGGAAACCGATATTAAAACGCCGATGCGGCAGGGAAAAGATGATCATCATTTGATTACACTGATTGAGAATACGATCCTCAATAAACCTGAAAATCACGGGCTGCGTATACATAACCCACGCAAATGTGTTCGTTCGATGAGCAGTATAGGCGGTTGAGGGTATATGTGTGCTTCTGAAAATTTCAAAAAATGGTTCTCGTATTCGATACAAGAAGGATAGGGGTTATGGAGAGAATTAGTAAGGATGATTATTACCTAAATATCGCCTTGGAGGTGTCGCAAAGAGGAACATGCCTTAGGAGAAATTACGGGGCTGTTATTGTTAATCGTGACGAGATCATTTCCACTGGATACACGGGTGCTCCACGAGGTTCGCGAAATTGTGTGGATATCAACTATTGCGCCCGATCCAAGATGGGCATTCCATCCGGTGAGCGATATGAGCTATGTCGTTCTGTGCATGCGGAGATGAATGCCGTTATTCATGCCTCCCGTAGGGAAGCCATCGGCGGAACCATGTATCTTATGGGTCGTGATATGGAAGATGGGCGACCGCTTGAGGCCGGTGCGGAACCATGCAGGTTATGTAAGCGGGTTATTATTAATGCGGGTCTGAACAAGGTCGTTACAAGAAATGGTAACGGTGATGTCATTTCATATGATGTTGATGATTGGATAACCCATGAGGATATGGATTACGGAATAGAAAGATCAGTCGATGGTCCAACGAGCAAGAAATAAACCATCAAGAAGGGTTTCTCTTGAAAAAATCAATGCCTCAGGATTTTTCAGTAATCACTCCCCAACCGTCACCAGAGCGATTTGAGGCAGTGGTGCAAAGCATAAGCGATGGCGTCTTTACGGTTGACCGGGATTGGCGCATCACTTGTTTTAATAAGGCCGCGGAAAAAATTACAGGCATCAAACGCCATGAGGCACTAGGGCGTAAATGTTATGATGTGCTCCGCTCAGAGCTTTGCAGAGACACCTGCGTTATCCAATATACCATTGAAACGGGAAGGCCCGTCGTAAACCTGACTGTGTATCTTACGAACCAGGAAGGGATCAGAATCCCCGTAAGCGTATCGACTGCCCTTTTCCGAGATAAGAACGGCCGTGTGATTGGAGGCGTGGAGACTTTTAGAGACTTGCGTCAGGTGGAAGAGCTTCGCAAAGAGGCCGAAAAATCCTATTCCTTTGAGGATATCATCAGCAAAAGCGATAAAATGCGGCGCATTTTGGATCTTTTACCCACAATTGCGGAAAACGAGAGCAGCGTGCTGATCATGGGTGAAAGCGGCACCGGTAAGGAGCTTTTTGCTCGCGCCATCCATCATTTGAGCAGGCGCTGTCAAAAACCTCTTGTGGCCATTAATTGCGGTGGTTTCCCCGAAACGCTGATTGAAAGCGAACTTTTCGGCTATGAGGCAGGTGCCTTTACCGGTGCCGTCAAAGCCAAGCCAGGGCGTTTTGCCTTGGCCAAAGGTGGCACCCTGTTTCTCGACGAGATAGGAGACCTACCGCTTCTTTTACAGGTCAAGTTGCTTCGTGTGCTTCAGGAAAAGACGTTCGAACCCCTTGGAGGTGTTCAAACCGTAAAGGCCGATGTCCGCATTATTGCCGCAACGCACCATAACCTCGAACAAATGGTTCATGAAGAGACATTTCGGCAGGATCTTTATTACAGAATCAATGTGATGAAGTTGGAGATTCCTCCTCTCAGGGAACGTATGGAGGATGTGCCTTTATTGGCAAACCATTTTATCCAGCGCTTCTCGGCCATTTACAATAAGGAAATCAACGGACTCACCGCCAATGCCTTGAAGCTGATTTTAAACCATGATTATCCAGGAAATGTAAGAGAACTGGAAAATATTATCGAGCACGCCAGTGTGCTATGTCCTGGAAACCTGATTCGTATTGAGCATCTACCGGAAGAGCTCCTGCCCCGGACGGCCCTACCGAATACGCCTTTAAGCCTTCAAGAGGTTGAAAGACAATTCATCCTCAGCGTTTTAAAAAGGAACAAGTGGAATCGGCAAGCCACCGCCAGGGATTTAAAAATTCATAAAACCACCCTGTTCCGTAAACTAAGGAAGCTTAATATCATGCCGCCCCAGCAAAAGTCCCTCCCAGAGCAAAAAGACTGATACGATCATAAATAGCAACAACCAGGTAGCTGAAGTGCAATCATCCGTGTTTTTCGGGTAGCAATTTTGCAAATATTTTTTTGTACCCTTTTGGTTCCGCACTGGTTATAGATTGCTAACATCCTGGAATAACGAATATTCTTCTGTATTCAATGTCAGGGTATTCTTTTGGTATGACTTATGCTGAATGATTTTATTAGAGGTCCAAACATAAACTCACTTCATTTTTAAAGAAAGGAGAGAATTATGGCAGAAGAAACTTATTATAGTGACATGCAGGATGTAAACACCGATCATATGCCGGCCCGTCCTTTAAAGTTCTTTAAGGATCGTGAAGGCTATGGATGGCTCTGCGATAAAAACATTGATCCCCAAAAGGATTTTAGGACGCAGGGCTGCTGGCGGTGCGATGAGATGGCTTTTCCGGATGGTGGTCGTTAATGCCATCTGGAAGTCGTAGAACCATAAATAGTGGTGAACATTGCGGGACAAGTCCGCTGCTGGGGCCATGCTCTAGCCTCCTGTAGCGGACTTTCACCTTTTGAGGATGGCATTTTCGCATTGAGGGATTGACTCGTGCCCGTCCGGTAAGACGGTATTGATGGGCAGGTTGTCCAGCCCATCGGCCTTGAAATATGTCGGCGAGTTCAGGCCGAGTCGTACTGGCAGAAAAACGGTCAGAGATCAGCAGCCAGCTATCTCCACTGATCGATTGAGACGCTTTTTTGGTATCTGAAATCCCCTGCCTGCCAGAAGGCGTTTGTTTCGCCGCCTACAACCACGATTTTTACAGACTCCGGAAAAGGGAATCGAGGGATAAGGGTTTCCCCGGGCATTTCCAGCCAGGACGCAAAGGGTTCGATTCCTTTTCTGGCAAGTGGAAGGGTAAATGAATGTACAAGAGAATGCTCCCAATAATCCCCAACGGTCATCCGGACGTTTTCATGGATATAACGGCCAAGTTTTTCTTTGGTATCAAATCCGAATTTCTCTTTTAGATCTACGGCGACAAGCGGGTCCATGAATAAAAGCACGCCGGCCGGGTTGGTTTCGGAAGAATAGGGGGAAAGGCTCCCCAGTATCGAAACCATTTGACGATGATATTGCTTTTCGCGCCTCCCTGTTGCGCCATGCTGGTGAAGGATACACCAACCGTGAAAGATACTCACTACACTCTCCAGGGGATTGAATCCCATCTGAATATGAAAGGGCGGCCAGGGGCTTTTTTCTTCGTTTTCGGGAATACATACATTATTATAATTCAGGTTGTTACCCTGTGAGCCGAGGTAGGTCTCCCCGGGTATTGCCCCTCCTCCCAGGTTCCTGGATATCAATGTCCATGCCCTGCCGATGGCGGCATTTGCGTGGTTAAATGGCCCCATGGCGCCTATGCCGGAGTTCATGTTGATCTGGTTCCGGATCGGTCCGTTTACAACCACCATCCTGGCAAAGGATGTTGTAGAACTAAACAAAGACGTGATTCCCGATGAGGCAATAGCCAGGATCACCGGCAAAAACTCCGGTTTGGCACCAGCCATGACGGCATTTATCGCCACCTTCTCAACGGAAAATTCCCAAGCCTCGTGAGGGGAAGACGGAGCCATTGTCCCGACTATTTCGTCGGGTTTATGTCTTGTTCCCGTGAGCATTCTTTCCACCCTTTCTTCGGTCGGAAGGATGATCGGGAGTCCATCAGTCCAGTTGTTTTCAAGAAAGAACCTGTGAAGGTTGTCCCTGGTATCCGGGTCCAGTTTTTTTGGTGCTTCTCTTTCCAGTAGACCGGTTTGCATATCGGCACCAGTAATGGGTTTTGTCAAGGCGTCGACGATTTCTTGGGCAACCGGTCTTCCCGTGACCGGGTCTGTTCCCTCGATATATTCCCTAAGTATCGATTCGGATCTCCCGGCTACAGGGTGGGGAACAAAGACGATGCGCTGGTTCGGCATGCCTTTTTTAAAGGCAATGGTCTTTGCGACATTTTCGAATATGGTGGTGACGATGGGGACTGCAGGGATCCCCATTTTCTCCATGGTCAGGGAATGACCGACGACCGCCGGTGTGCAGGTGCTTCAATGGCCGATGGTGATGACCATGCCATGTCCTTTCTCTTTTATTTCGGCCCATAATTCCGGATCATCATTGAAATAGGAGCCCTTTTTTTCCCTGATAATGATATTAACCTGAGGCATATTCCTTTCAAACCAGCGTTTCAGTTCTGTATGGAAAAGATCACCCCCCGGGAAACGGGCATCAACCAGATAAATGGTCTTGCCGTCCAGAGAGCCGTTTCTGGGCGCCATAGGTACGCGCTGTATAAGCGGGGGAGTTCCCCGTGGATTGAGTACAGTCATTTTCGTGTTTCCGGATTCCGCGGCCATATCTTTCCTCCTAAAAATGTTTTGGTCAAATAAAGAACGAGGTGATTTTTTTAAAGATGTCGTTATGAACAGGTTCATCACAGTATTCGTATCAGCTATCTGCAAAAACGACTGGATTCCTGCCTTTCCGGGGATGACTTCGGCGGAATCCATTATGAGGCAATGAATAATAAGACAACTACGCAATCAGTAGTTTGACGATTTCGTTCGTGTCATTGACATCCTCAAGATTTTCTATCATTTCAAAGACTTTTTTCGCATTATTTTTCGATATCTTACCGCTGAAATGGATATTGTTCCAATATTTTTCAGTCAGCTCTTCTTTTGTCAGAGGGAACAGGGGATAGCCATGGGGCTGGGGTTTGCGATATACGGATGAATATTCCCTTCCATCTCTCATCTTTATCGTCAATTCGACCTGTCCGTCAGGTTGACGCGATGCCACGGCCTTCACCTTACCGGCCAGGGCGACCACCTCCGGCGCTTGAACGGCTTCTTCCGTGTAATGTTCCAACCGGGAGCTTTTCCGGAGTAAAACGTTCGCGGCGGCATAGTGCTGGTTGAAAAGGGCTTTCTGTTGAGAGTCCCCGGGTATGAAGGGCTGGTTACCAAAATTATGCAGTTTATCAGGGTGCAGACCGATGGTTATTTCATGAATATCATCCACATTGATATGATTGTGCCCTACGATTTCAAGTGCACATTCGATAATATTATGGTTGGCATAACAGGATGGATACTTTTTATGCATGCCCTTGGTATAAAATTCCTTCCCCAAGTCACGGGTTAGAAATTCAGGATGAATGTTTGAGCAGAAGCAGGCGAAATAGCCTTGCGGGCCTAGCAATGGGTCCTTGAGGCCCGTGAAGCCTTTTTGTGCGAGCAAAGCACTGATGATCCCGTTTCTGGCGGCGGTCGCCCCGTAATATTTAAAGGTCATCACGCCATCCCATAAAGACCGGAAACCCCCGGATGCCTGGGTAACCTGAATGCCGAGGGCATTCATCATCTGGGTCTCGTTCAATCCCAGGAGCCTGCAGGCGATCCCGGTTGCGCCAAAAGAGTTTGCCGTTCCACAAGGATCGAAGGAATTGGTAAAGGCGAGCTCTTCGGCAATAGCAATCCGGGCCGCAAGGTCGCCGCCCAGTATGACCGCGCTGATGAAATCTTTACCGCTTGCCCCTGCATATTCGGCTACGGAAAGCGCGCAGGGAACCGTGGTGCTTTCAACATGACCCGCAAACCTGCCCTCATTTTGACCGAAGGGATAAGGACCGACTGCTTCGTGGTCATATGACCGGCACTGAAGACTGTTCATCATGGCGGCATTAGGCAACGGTATCCGGTCTCCGTGCACCAGAATGGTAGCCTCCTCCCGCCCGCCCCATTGTCTCATCAAATCAAGAACAACCGAATTACCCGGGGCGTCCGCGCCACTAACGGTAACCGCTATCAGGTCCAGTATCTGGTTCTTGGCATCCCGAATGTTCTCCTTGCTGAACGCCTCAAATCGGGTATCCAGAACGTTCCTGATCAATTCATGAGTCATTGTCATCATCTTTTACTCCTTTTAAGGTTCGATGGATCATCAATTCGGATGAGACTTTTATCGTTCTATTATATCTCAAGAAGACATATTATATGAGATCGAATATAATGTGAATTGAATTGTTTCAATGGTGTCTTTTCGGCAAGTATGCTTGAGCGATATTTTTAAAAAGATGTAGCATCGATCAAAAACAATTGGAGGTTGATCGATGTCACAAGAAATCATACCAGCCTTACCTTCCCCCCTTG
>JAFGGA010000140.1 GCA_016930835.1 Deltaproteobacteria bacterium | reverse complement strand
TTAAAAAGTCATTGAGGCGGCGGGTCAAGGTTTATCGGCAAATGGGATTTATGGATGGAAAGGAGAAAAAGTAATGTGTGATATTAATGAGGGCCAACTATCGAACATTGAAAATCGTTTGGCGAAGTTGACAAACGATTTTGAGGCTCATGCAGTAAGGGGTAGGGATAAATCAGCTAACATTCCGCCAAACCTATCTGTAAATCAAAAGAGACTTAAAGCAATTGAGGAGCGGTTGATCCATTTGGAGGACATTGTACGATATAGTGATACGTTCAACGTGTTCAAGCCATGGTGAAATGATCAAAAAAAATGACAAGGCCCGGATGCCTTGCCATTTTTTAAAAATAAGTCGCCAGGGAATTCCGCATTCACCTTTTAACAGGAAGAAAAGGAGGTGTCAAATGCGGAATATTTGGTGTCCGGATTATTCGAGGTGTCTTGATAAAGCCGTGGCGTCGGGCCAGGGATTTGATTGTCGGGGATGTAAGAGAGAGCATGATCAAGGATTGAAGAATGATGTACATGATCTTTTTGGTTGTTGTCTCTTACTTGCTGCGCTTTATTTTCCCGAAGTTTATCGGCGATATTGGGAGGATAAAAAAATTCAAAGGTTTTTAAGTCTTTAAAATAATGGTTAGTGGATTTTTTTTATAAACCTTTTAGGAAAGGAGATTGATCATGTCTTGGGTAGCGGTAGCAATAGCGGGGTCCGCGCTGGTTAATTATTACATATCCGAACAAAATAGGAAGGCCGCTGATAAGGCGACTCAGGCGCAACTTGAGGCAGCGGATGCGGCCACCAAGCTTCAATGGAAAATGTTTTACCAGAACAGAGAGGATCTTGCGCCATGGCGCGAGGCGGGCACGAACGCACTGAATAAATTGGTCGATATGGTCGAGACAGGTCCAGGTGAATTTGAGGCGAGCCCCGGATATCAATTCCGACTGGGCGAAGGTGAACAGGCGATTAATCGCGCGCTGGCCTCCCGCGGACAGTACGACAGCGGTAAGGCGATGAAGGTGTTGACCCGGTTCAACCAGGATTACGCAACCAAGGAATATGATAATTTTTTAGCCCGCTGGTACAAAAGCCTGACTCCGTTTCAATCGTTAGCAGGCATAGGACAGACCACAGCCGAGGAAACAGCGGAGATGGGGGCTAATGTTGCGAGGGATGCAGCGGCCAATTATTTATATAAGGGCAATGTCAGGGCCAGCGGCTACATCAACGAGCAGAACATCAATAATCAAATGTACAACAATATGGCCGGTGCTGCGGACAATTGGCTGATGTGGTATTACATGAATAAGAACCAAGGATCTGAAAGTGCTGGAAATCAAACCATATATTGATGCCAAGCTAATTTTAAATATTAGTGTTAGATAAAGTGTAAAAAGTGCAATCTCGAAAAGTTAATGACGATTCTATCTGGTCCGGATGTGAAATTGGTCTGTGAAGATTGTGTGGTTTTCGAAAAATTTTTATCGAAAAATGGAGCGGTGATTTTCAATGTTGATCATTTAACCGTTCCATATGACCTGATGGTTAGGATTGATAGTCTTTTAAGCTGTCTCAAACATCGGCATGGATCAATGATGGAGAAGATCGGGGAATATCAGGAAATTTATGAGCTTAATATTTTGGTTCAAAAGTATACAAGACGGACGGCCGGATCCGGGGGAGAGTGATGTCGGTTACTCAAAAAATCAGAACCAAAAATGGTGGATGCAGGAAGGTGAAATTAACACCGATTTCGGCTATTAGAAATTTTTGTTTGGAATGCTGTGGGTTCATGGCCAAAGAGGTCAAAAACTGCTCTGATCTCCTTTGCCCATTTCATCAATATCGGTTTGGAAAGGACCCGTCCAGGAGGGGGACTGGATTCGCGAAAAATACCCGTCCAGGCGGGGCTTTTTTGGATGAGAATCAAAAAACGGGGCAAGGTCCATGTAAGGGTATGACTTAATGGAGAATTGCGAATCTGTTTTTATTTGGAGCCCTTTGCTTTCGGGTTTTCGCGCCAATTTACACCGTGCTCTTGAAGGTATTTCTCGGCGGCTTTTTTAAGAAGACTTGAAATGGATGTAAATTCTTTTTCAGCCTGTTTTTCAAGGGCCTTTTTCATCTCGGGGGGCATTTTTATTGATACGTGCACGAGCATAACCTCCTATATATTTTTTTTATGGGGGTGTCAATTTTAAGTTGACTTGTATTACCCGGTAACATATAATAACCTAAAGTATTACTAATATCAACTTTTTTCCAGATCAGAGAAATGACAAGGCAAATAAACCATAAGCTTGAAGATCCCTGTTATCCGTGAGGGGCAGGCGGTTTCTCTGAACCGGGAAAGATCTTCAAGCTTTTTTTATTAGGAGGTGTCATATGAAACCGAACGAAGAGGCAAGTGGCTGGAATGCTTATTATAAGGAAAAATGTAGAGTGGTTGATGATTTTTTGCATTGGGGTGTGCCCCGTCTGCAGATGCTATGGCGATATTTCAATAATATCCAGGAGAAAATCCCGAACGATGTCGATCCATATTATCTTGTGGGGATAAGGGAGAGCCCCAGGGAACCACACGGGAAAAAAGTAACTGGTTATTTGACAGATTCTATTGCTATTCCCAATGATGATCTTCATTCCGTTGAAGAGACTTTATACGAGTTATACACAAAGGCTTTGGAAGTTGAAACTGAAGGGAATCCGGATCCATATGGAATGGAATCTTAAAGAGGAGGTATCAAATATGAAAAAGGTTGAAATCACCGAGGGTGAAAAAAGGAAAGCGGATGGATGTGAAATCTTTGTTACCCACGCCATGTTCCGGCTCCAGTTGCTTTGGAAATATTTCAACGATATTGCCCAAAGGCCAAATGATACGAATCATAATTTTGCATGGGTAAAAACGAATGAAAGCCCACTTGGCCAGGGACTTAAGCCGGGAAACGAAAAAGAAACCATTGGTAGGCTGATCGACTCCTATTCTATCCCTCATGACGATCTATTGGCCATTGAGGACGTTCTGAAAGAGTTGATGGATAAGGCAAAAGAAGTTTATTTCATGGATGATGATAAACCCATTGAAATGGAATCTTAAGGAAGGACGGTGAACTATGGCATGTATCACAAAAAGGCGTGATCGGTGGGTCATAGATTTCTATGACCAGTTTGGAAAAAGGCACTGCAAAACCCTTAAAAAAGGGACTATCAAACAGGCTGCGAAAGATGAGTTGAGGGCCATCGAGGACCAGGTGGCTAATAGAACGTTTTTGCCTGCTAACAAGGTTCCTACGTTCTCTAAACTTTCCCAGGACTGGCTCAAACATAAAAAGCCGTATATCCGGATAACCACCTGGGAGGTCATAGAAGGTCATGTACGGAATCATTTTAAGGAGCTTGAACAATACAAGATTAACCGGATTACAACCGCTACTATTGAGGAATTCATTACCACGAGGCAAAAACAAGGAATGAATATCAACACTCTCAGAAAAATTTTAGTCACTCTCGGTCAGATATTTATCTATGCTGTGAGGCATCGGTATATTTCATTTAATCCATTGCGGGAGGCGGAACGGCCTAGAGGTCGAGTAAAAGAAGGAGATCCTGGAAAAGAGAAGATGAGTGTTTTGTCTTCTGGGCAGATGAAAAGGCTGTTGGATGAAGCTAAGGAGCAGAAATATAAAATCATGTTTATGGTGGCCATATTTTGTGGCTTACGGCAAGGTGAGCTTATCGGGTTGAAATGGCAAGATATTGACTGGGAGAATAATCAAATCCACGTCCAAAGAACGTTCACAAAAGGCCGGTTTTTCGATGTGAAAACCAAAACTTCAAACCGAAGGGTTGATCTGGGTCCGGCTGTGATCAAGGAATTAAAAAAATGGAAGCTGGCCTGTCCAAAATACAACTTGGATCTTGTATTTCCAAGTGGATCCGGAAAACCGATAAATTGCAGTAATATGGTGAGACGTCATTTTCTCCCCGCCCTCGAGGCCGCTGCACTGCCTAGAATAAGATTCCATGACCTAAGGCATGGGTATGCCAGTCTTTTAATTGAACAGGGCGAAAACATAAAATATATCCAGTCTCAGCTAGGCCATTCGAGTCCTACCGTCACTTTAAATGTGTATACGCATTTGATGAAACCGACCAATCAGGAAGCTGCGCGAAAACTGGAAAATTCGGTTTTGGGAGGATAGTAAATGAGGATGTTTTTAATTCTACAAAAAAGGTATGGTAAAAAATTGGTTAAAATGACTTATAAAAAAAATCTTTCCAGTAAAAGCCTGCTTGTAACTAATTGTCATTTTTACTTAAAAGTGGTGGGCGGTGCGGGATTTGAACCCGCGACTTCCACCGTGTGAGGATGGCACTCTCCCGCTGAGTTAACCGCCCATAAAATGGCTTCGCCATTTTATATAACATCTCGCTAAAGCGAGACTCTGACGAATAATCCTTTGATACACGAAAGATCAGGGTAATGCAAATAAAAAAGTTTTTGTATTATTTCAACCCTACCATTTGTTTTAGGGCTGTAACCTCGGATGCCTCCAGAAATCGATATTGCCCGATCTTGAGATCACCCAGTTCCAGGCTCCCGAATCCCGTCCGAACCAGATGAACGACCTTATAGCCAACCGCTTCCAACATCCGTCTGACCAGTCGGTTCTTACCGTGGACGATGGTCATGCGGAGGAGTGTTTTTCCTTGTATATGTTTGAGTAGATTCACCTTTGCTGGGCCACTAAAGCCGTCTTCCAGATGAACGCCGCTGCATAGGGCTTGAATAATGGGCTCCGTGATAGTACCTTGGACTGTCACCTTGTAGGTCCGGGATATTCGGTACTTCGGATGAGTCAAACGATGCGCTAAGTCGCCGTTATTTGTAAACAAAAGCAGACCAAGCGTATCAAAATCAAGTCGTCCCACGGAATATACCCTCTGAGGGACGTTTGTCAAGAGTTCGGTGACCAGAGGTCTATCCGTTGAATCATCCATGGCGCACAAATAACCAAAAGGTTTATTTAGCATGAGGTAGATACGGTCAGAGGGTTTGGGAATTTCTTTCCCATCCACCTTAATGCTGTCTATCCCCCACCTAGCTCGGGTTCCAAGCTCATGAACCACTTGCTCATTATGTTGAACTCTGCCTGTCAGAATGAGGTCGTCGGCTTTTCGCCTGGAGGTGATCCCTGCCAGAGACATGATCCTGTTAATCCTCTGTGGTGCTTTCGGATCTTTCTTGGAGGACTTCCTGGTCCGGGTCACCAAGGGACGGTTTGTCTTCATAGGTTTGTTTTCTATCAATAAATGCCTCTTTGATGGCCTCCATCTGTGCCATGTCCTTTTCACTTAATTCCTTCTGGATAGGGCCGGATCTCGTGGAATCCTCAGGCTTTTCGTCCTCAGGTCCCAGATCATGATCTATATCTTCTCCCTGTTCCGAGGTGGAGGGTGGAGGTTCGGGTTCTTCGTGTTTTTCGAAATCCATCTTCACCGATTCGGATGTGATTCCTTCTGTTTGAGGTGACGGGCTCGGGCTATATTCGTCGGCTGCCAAGGCCTTTATCTCTTTCAGCCTTGGAAGGTCTGATATGTCTTTTAGGTCAAATACCTCGAGAAATTTTTTTGTCGTTCCATAGATCAAAGGCCTACCGGGAAGATCCTTGCGACCCATGATTTTAATAAGATCTTTTTCCATTAAGGTTTTTAGGATGCCACCAGCATCCACTCCCCTTAATCTTTCTATCTCATGACGAAGGATGGGTTGTTTATAGGCAATGATGGCAAGCGTCTCGAGAGCGGCCTTGGATAATCTGTCCGGTGAGGCTTGAAACATTTTAAGTATGTAGGGACCAAATTCAGCCCGACTTCGAAATTGATACCCATCCGCTATTTCTTTAAGCTGGAAGCTGCGTCCTAGACCGTCAAACTCAAATTTCAGGACTTCCAAGGCGCTTTTTATTTCAGCGGGTTTTGAGTCCGGCAAACAGGAATGAATTTCTCGAACAGTCAGGGGCTTATCAGACGAAAAAAGGAGTGCTTCAACGATGAGTTTCAATGATTTTGTCATAATCAATATCCTCAGTATCCGTGAAATAGGCTTCCAATCGTATATCCTTATAGGGCTCCGGTTGAAAAACCTTTACGAGGCCTACATGAATGACTTCAAGCAAAGCCAGGAAGGTTACAACAAATTCCGAAATATCACGATTCCCTTCAAAAAGGTCCGTAAAATAAATGGTCTGTTTTTCCTTTAGCCGATTGATGATGAAGGCGATTCTTTCTTTCAGGGACCACTTTTGAGCCCTGAATGTGATGGGTGTACCTGGTAAATTCTGCTCGATGATTTTTTTAAAGGCATCCATGAGCTGAAAGAGATTGACTTCGAGTGTTGTATCATCCCCCTGAAACTGGTTTCTATAGTCGAGCGAAATATTGCGCTTAAAGACATCTCTACCTAAAATTTCTCGTTCAGATAATTCTCCGGCTATCTCCTTTAATTGAAGATATTCTAAAAGCGGACCTGTGATTTCGTCCCTTGGATCCTCTGCTTCCTCATCTTCATCATAACCAGGAAGCAGCATTTTGGATTTGATATGAACCAACGTAGAGGCCATTACCAAAAAATCACCCGCGACATTGATATTAAGAGCCTTTAACATATCCAAATACTCCAGGTATTGTTCCGTAATGATAGCGATGGGGATATCGAAAATATCCACCTCGTTTTTGCGGATCAAATGGATCAAAAGATCCAATGGCCCCTCAAATATCTCCAGTTTTACTTCATACTCGGTGTTGTCGTTCATGGTCATGGTTGGTTAGATCTTTACAGCCTCTCTGACCTCGGCCATTGTCATTTTAGCAATTCGCCCGGCTTTTTGATTTCCTCGGGCAATGATGTCTTTTACTTGATCGGTATCGGATTCCAATGCATTTCTTTTTTCCCTGATGGGAGAGAGGGCGGCGCATAAATTTTGAGACATGATTTTTTTACAATCCACGCATCCGATTGCTGCAGTCCTGCAGTCGGTATTGATTTGCATAACGGTCTCTTTTGGCGTATAGATCTCGTGGAATGAAAATACATTACATATGTCCGGATTCCCGGGGTCAGTTTTTCTGGCCCTTTGTGGGTCCGTGATCATTTGACTGGTTTTATGTTTTATTTCCTTGTCCGAATCCGTTAAAAATATCGCATTATCATAACTCTTGCTCATCTTACGTCTATCAATCCCCAGGATCTTGGATGTTGGGGCCAGGAGTACATCGGGGAGAGGAAATACCTCTTTTTGATAAATATGGTTAAAACGTCTTGCGATCTCGCGGGTCAATTCCACATGAGGCGCCTGATCCTCTCCAACGGGCACGCCATTGGCCTTATACATAAGGATATCAGCGGCCTGTAACACAGGATAACCTAAAAACCCATAGGTATAAAGGTCTTTTTGAGTGAGTTCTTTTAGCTGTTCTTTGTAGGTCGGATTCCTCTCTAGCCATGGAAGTGGTGTGATCATGGAAAAGATGAGATGAAGTTCCGCGTGTTCCTTAATGCTGGATTGGATGAAAAAAGTGGATATCTCCGGATCCAACCCGACCGAGACCCAATCGATAATGATATCGTCAATGGAATCTTTGATGATTCCCGTGTTTGAATATTCACTGGTCAGGGCATGCCAATCGGCGATAAAATAAAAACACTCGTATTCCTCTTGTAATCTTTTCCAATTTGTCAATGCACCATGGAGATGGCCAAGATGTAGTTTGCCTGTTGGTCTCATTCCACTTAAGATTCGCTTTTTCATTGATTGCAGCTCCCAATTTTTGCTCATTTTTACATTTATAAAGTTTTTTTCCCACCACCCTAGCCCTCCCCATTCAAGGGGAAGGGAGGGGGTGGATTCGTTTTTGTTAACTCTTTGCCAAATTGCTTTCTAACGAGTTTTTTTTCATCTTCTTTGGATGTAACCTTATTATTCATCCTGGCTTCGATAAGAGTATCAAGAATTTTTCTGTAAAGAGGCCCGGGCTGAAACCCCATTTCCCTCAAATCTCTCCCTTTAAGGAGGGCGTCTGTCCCTTTTAACTTGGTAAAATAATTGGATATTATCTTCTTAATCGGTTCACTATTGGCCTTAGCCATGAAATAGAGCAAGGTCTCTGTATCATATTGAGAGAGCAATGTATAGATGCCAAAATGGTTGTCCTTTTTTATTCTGTATAGTTTATCCAAGACCTGATCAGCATCCATTCTCTGTGAAATCATTTGACGGCTTTCAAGATCTTCCATATGCATGTTCTTAGCCATTTCATGAATTGCCTTGTCAGTAAGGGATGAGGTCAGGCCGTGCCAATAAACTTTCCAATTTTCACAGACTTCATCCAGATAAAGGAGTTTAAACCATGATATGACCTCTTTGATTCCTTCTAAAATGTCGATTATTTCATTTGTGAGCTTGATCTCAGGTGAAAAAATCGGTAGTAGATTCAGTTCATGCATCCTTTTTATGGCCTGGATCGGGTCTTGTTCCATGAGTAAAAGTCTTAATTCCATGAAAAGACGTTTGCCCGAAAGACCTTTAAAACAATTGATGTGAATAGCGTTTTTTATCAGGGCCAGGGTCAATTTACCGATCTTAAAGTCATAACGTTGTTCAAATCGAATCGCCCTTAAGATTCGTGTGGGATCTTCTACAAAGCTGAGGTTGTGAAGGACCCGTATGACCTTTTCTTTTAAGTCTTTTTGTCCTCCAAAGTAATCGATAAGTGTGCCGTAATCCTTTTTGTTCAACTTGACGGCGAGTGTATTAATGGTAAAATCGCGACGCAACATGTCCAGCTTTAAAGAACTCGTCTCCACAATGGGCGGGGCCGCAGGTGTTTCATAATATTCCATACGGGCCGTGGCCACGTCGACCTTAAAACCGTCCGGGAAAACGAGAATGGCCGTATTGAATTTTTTATGACTCCGAACACGAACGTCATGATTTTTGGCGAATTCGTGGGCGAATTGTATCCCATCCCCTTCGACAACAATATCCACATCCAGGTTTTCATGTTTTAAAAGGAGATCTCTTACAATCCCGCCTACCAGATAGGCATTGACACCCAGTCGATCTGCGGTCGCCCCCATATCCTTCATTAATGAAATGATATGTCTTGGCAGGCGCTCTTTAAGCAAAGCGGTTAGATTTTTCTTTTTTGAAAAATGGGATCCATGATGCGATTCATATAAAAAATCGGTGATAACCGGCCCTCCCACTAGGATATTTAAAAGATCGGTTCGGGTGATCACTCCCCTTACCTTATGGTTGTCAACGACGGGTAGTATCCGGAGTTTATTTTTGATGATCAACTCTTGAATCTCGCTCAGTGGCGTTTGGGGAGATACGGTGGCATACTCAATATTCATATATTCCTTCACGGCAATATTCCCCAGATTGAAATAGACCGCTTTTTCCATTATCTGTCGTGTAATATATCCAAGAAGGTTTTCTTCGCTATCAATAACCAATAGAACGTTGATGTTGTATTTGGTCATGAGTGTGGACGCCTGCTTAACAGTTGCATCGGGACCGATATGGATTGCGGGTGAAGACATCATATCACGTGCCTGTTGTCGTGGTTTGATAAGATCACGTAGGAGTGACTGGAGCGATCTTTCGACCTGAACGATGGTTTTATTTTTTATGGTTGCCGATGCCGCATGGGGGTGACCTCCTCCTCCGAAGGCCAATGCGATCTCGGCCACATTGACCTCTTCCATCCTGCTTCTAGCTACGAGATAGATTTTATCTTCCATCTGAGCAAGGGCAAAAAGGATATTCAGGTTTTCCATCTCCATAAATTTGTGAACGAGCACGGCCAGGTCACCGACATATTCTTCTCGTATAACTTTTGTGATAACGATTTCCATCCCATTGATCATAATCGTGGTAGCCGCCTTTGTCAGATCATTAAGAATCCAGATTTGTTCTGCTGTCAATTCTCGAGTCAACATGTCGGAGATGATGTTGTAGTTGGCACCTCGCTCCGACAACCAGGCCGCCGCGATATGGTCTTCGGGTGTGGTGGATGAGAAGGTAAAAGAGCCGGTATCTTCATGGATACCCAGGCACATGATAGTGGCCTCGTCGGGTGATATGGGAATCTGTTGATCACGGATAAGCTGTGTGAGAATAGCCGTTGTGGAACCGGTTTTTCGGATGATTTCGCAGGTTCCATGAATATCATCCTTGGAAGGAGGGTGGTGATCATAGATATGTATTTCAAGACCCCTTTTCCCTATGATGCCCGCGAATTTTCCGATTCTGCTTTTCTGACGTGTGTCCACCAGGATCAATTTTTTTATCTGATTTAGATCAATCTGTTTGATCTTCGAGAAATCAAAAAGATAGGATGTGGTATGTAAAAAAAAATTCCGAAGGTTTTTTTCCTGTGAACCTGAAAAAACCAAAGTTGCCTCGGGATAGAGCTTTTTGGCGGCAATCATGGATGCAAGGGCATCAAAGTCGGCATTAAGATGGGTGGTGATGACCTCTTGATAGAGATTTTCGGGTGGAGTGCCTTTAACCGTTTGATTTTTATCTGTTATTTTAGTCATACATTAAATCATAACACAATCTCATTCCATTTGTCATTAGCCGATAAATAAACAAGATGTTTTGAAAGCTAAAAGAAAAAAGCCGGGCATACAGGTATGCGCCGGCTTGAACATCTTTATCAAAAGGATCTTTCTAAAGGCCCTTCATTTTCTCTTCATCTTCTTGCTTCTTCTTACACTCGATACATAGGGTGGTTACCGGTCTGGCTTTTAATCTTTTTTCTCCAATCTCTTCCTGGCATGATTCACAAATGCCATATGTACCCATTTCAATTCTCTCTAAGGCGTCTTTGATTTTTCCGATTAATTTTCTTTCTCTATCCCGTATCCTTAAAGTGAAATTTCGATCCGATTCAAGGGTGGCTCGATCCGTCGGATCCGGCATGTTTTCCTTCATATCACTCATGCCGGTTACGGTCTTATTGGCCTCATTCAAAAGTTCTTCGAGTTTTTCGTTCAACAATTTTTTGAAATATTCCAGCTGTTTCTTTTGCATCATGATGTTGAGACGAAGCTCCTTCAATATAGAAGATCATTTATTCGGATGCCCATTATACATAAAAATCAAAAAAAGTAAAACAAACTGTTAATAAAATCATTTTTTCTCATTTCATCTTATCCCAAAAAGATTTTTTTTTATTCGAGCTTTTTGATCCTTCTGTTTCTGCAAATTCTTTCAATATTTCTTTCTGGTGAGGACTTAATTTTTTGGGTATCCTGACAATGATTTTTACATAAAGATCACCTCGATAATTTCCCCTCAGGCTCGGCATTCCCAGACCAGGCAGAGTTATTATGTCACCGGGTTGGGTGCCATTCGGGATATTCAATGGATGTGTCGCTTCTTTGTCAAGAACAGGGACATCGATGGTATCCCCCAGGGTTGCCTGGATAAATGAGATGGGAATCTCGCAGAGGAGGTGATCTTGCTCTCTTGTAAAGAAATGATGATCTTTTACATGAATGACTACATAAAGATCTCCAGGAGGACCGCCATGTTCACCGGCTTCTCCTTCGCCTTGTAGACGTAACTGGGAGCCCATATCCACGCCGGGAGGAATCTTTAGATTGATTTTTTTATTGATTTTGATTTTACCATTTCCCCTGCAAGATCGGCACGGATCCGTGATGATGGTACCCTGACCATGGCATGATGGACAGGTGGTATTTATCTGGAAAAATCCTTGGGATCGTGAGATACTACCTCGACCCTGGCAAGTTCTGCATGTCTGAAGTTCACTGCCCGGTGAGGTTCCGGAACCGTTACAGTCTTGGCATAGTTCCCATTTTTTAAAAGTAATCTCCTCTTCCTTTCCCGAGAAGGCCTCTTCAAGGGTCAGTTCCATATCGTACCGGAGGTCATTCCCCTTTCGAGCCCTTTCTCTTCGGCCCGACCTGCTTCCAAATCCAAAAAATTCTTCAAAGATATCACCGAAACTTGAGAAAATATCATTAAATCCGCTGAAGCCGCTAAAACCGGTTCCTCGGAGACCTTCATGACCGAATTGATCATATATCTGCCTTTTCTCTTTATCTCTCAAGACCTCGTAGGCCTCGGCCGCTTCTTTAAATTTTTCTTCAGCTTCTTTGTCTCCCGGATTTCTATCCGGATGATATTTCATGGCCAATTTTCTATAAGACCGTTTTATCTCTTCATCTCCAGCACTTCGTGAGATATTCAGGATCTCATAGTAACATCTTTTTTCCATGATTAATCACCTATTGTTTCCGATTCTTGAATTTCTTCCCCTTGAGCGTCATCCGTCATTTGTTCCGTTAAAGGCGCTTCCGTTTTTTTGGGGTGCCTTTCTGATTGGTCTCCCAATAGATAGTCGTTTTGTGTTGAATCGGCTTTTTTTACAGTTCCCGCTGCAATCTCCCTAAGAGCGACCACTACGTCTCTATTCTTTGATGAGATAGTCGGTTCAGCTCCTTTTCTTAATTGTCGGACCCTTTGAGAAGCCATGTGTATAACCGTGAAACGATTATTGACCTTTTGCAAACAATCCTCTACTGTTATTCGTGCCATGATGCTCTCCTTGTGTTAATAATGATCAAAATCAGTCCGTACTTCGGACTCGTATGGTAGTTTCAGTTGTTTTTTTATTTCTTATCCTTTATGATTATCCAGGTTTCTTATTCATGATTATGGTAAAGATCTTTGGCCAATCCATTTGGTCAATAAATTTAAAACTCTTAAAAATAGCACTCATCAAAAGAAAAGTAAAGATCCTTAATTTGAACGATTTCTATATTTTCATGGAATACCTATTATGATAGCCAGGGTTTTGAGCAGTGCAGTCATTGGAATCGATGCCTATATTGTTGAAGTTGAAGTCGATATCTCCCAGGGGCTTCCTTCATTCTCAACCGTCGGCCTCCCCGAAGGTGCTGTTCGAGAAAGCAAGGAGAGGGTGAAGGCATCCATTAAGAATTCCGGATACCATTTTCCCTCTGATCGTATAACCGTTAACCTGGCCCCAGCGGATATCAAGAAAGAAGGCTCCGCATTTGATCTACCCATGGCCATCGGAATATTAGCGGCCACCGGTCTGATTCCCAAGGAATATTATTCCAAATACCTCATTCTCGGGGAACTCTCTCTGGATGGCCTTATCCGCCCCATCAAAGGTGCTCTTCCCATCGCTATTGCCGCTAAGAATAGAGATTTAAAGGGGGTTTTCCTCCCCCAGGAGAATGCACCGGAGGCCGCGGTTGTTAAGGGCATAGATATCTATCCGGTCGGAACCCTCTCTCATCTGGTTGAGGTCTTGCTCGGGTTAACGAAAATAAGTCCGTACGAGGTCAATATCAACCGACTTTTTCAAAAATCTGAAAGTCTCATGGATTTTCAGGACGTTCGCGGACAGGAAAATGTCAAAAGGGCACTTGAAATCGCAGCGGCCGGTGGACATAATCTTATCATGATCGGGCCCCCGGGGGCGGGAAAAACCATGCTGACTCGCCGTCTTCATACCATTCTGCCTGAGCTGAGCTTTCAAGAATCTTTGGAAACATCAAAAGTATACAGCGTTATGGGCCTGATGCCGAAGGAATGCGGTCTTATTAAAGAGAGACCTTTCAGGGCACCTCATCATACTATTTCGGATGCTGGATTGATCGGAGGAGGGCAAAATCCAAAACCAGGAGAGGTGAGCCTTGCCCACAATGGGGTGCTCTTTTTAGATGAGTTGCCTGAATTTCGGAAGAATGTTTTGGAAGTACTTCGGCAGCCCATGGAAGATGGTTGTGTAACGATTGCGCGTGCAAGCATGACCGTCACATACCCTGCCAATTTCATGCTGGTGGCGGCTATGAATCCATGCCCGTGCGGTTTTTTAGGAGACTCCAAACGGGAATGTACATGCACCTACCTCCAGATCGCTCGTTATCGCTCAAAGATATCCGGCCCGTTAATGGATCGCATCGATATCCATATGGAGGTGCCGGCCGTGCAATATAAGGATCTCTCATCCAAAGAAAACGGTCGATCCTCCGCGGATATTCTGGAACAAGTGAAAAGGGCACGCGCGATCCAGACTCAACGATTTGAAAAAATGAAGATCCATACCAATGCCCAGATGAGCAGCCGACATCTAAGAAAATTTTGTGTGGTGGATGATGAGTCCGAGGTCCTTTTGGAACGTGCCATGGAAAAAATGGGTCTGAGTGCCCGAGCCCATGCCAGGATCCTCAAGATCGCCCGGACCATCGCGGACCTTGCCGGGCGTGAAGATATCCAGTCCGACCATGTGGCCGAGGCGATACAGTACCGGAGTTTGGATAGGAAGTTGTTACGGTAATGGATTGACATTCAAAGTGAGTATTACAAGATAGCATTATTGGGTCATACCAGGAAGTGTGATGTATGGCCATTGTAACGTCGACGATAAAAGGATAGATCGTTACTCCCAAGAAAATCCGAAAAGACAGGGTATTATTCAATGCGCATGAATGTTATCTCCGACCATGGTAATAATGCCATTGTTGAACCGTTTCCTCAAGAATCTATCCAAGAAGGATGAAGCCTTCTAAAGACAAAGTGTATGGTGCTAATGGTTCTCCTGGCCTTGTGATATTTATTGCAAAAAATTGATGGAATCACTATGTTGTAAAAATATTGGATTTATTCAGGTGAGGTTAGGGGCTATCGCATAGATAGGGTGTTATGGTCGTTCAACCAAAAGGATTTAAGCTTTTGATCATTATGGAGCGCGAAATAAGAGGGTCCTTATTGAATATTGTTTTTCCGGCTGTTTTCGAGAAGCTTTGAATCCCATTCAAGGATCTGCTTCCAATCATTTTGGCAATCATGTTTTTCCAGACCACTATACTTCGGCAACCCCTGCAAAAGTATTATTCCTTTATGACTTAATAAGAGATATATCCAATGACAGATGCAAATCCATTTGTGGAAATTGCCGTTCTTTTAGGCGTAGCGACGCTAACTGGAATGGTTGGGCAAAAATTGCGTCAACCTTTGATCATCATGTTTCTTGCGGCGGGTATTCTGGCCGGCCCCTCGGCATTGGGAATCATACACAGCTACGAGCAGATCGAACTACTGGCACATATCGGCATTTCGCTTCTGCTGTTTATCGTCGGTCTCAAACTGGACCTGAATCTGATCCGAACCACCGGCCCGGTCGCCTTGGCCACGGGCTTGGGGCAGATCCTTTTTACATCGCTCATCGGGTTTGCGATCGCCATAGCCTTGGATATGTCCTATATCAGCGCAGCCTATGTATCGGTTGCGCTCACATTTTCAAGCACGATCATTATTGTCAAGCTCTTGTCAGATAAAAAGGAAATCGATTCACTCCATGGACAGATTGCTATCGGTTTTTTAATTGTTCAGGATATCGCCGCTATTCTGGCCCTGATCGGCTTGACCACTTTCGGATCATCGGTTACCGAGGAAGGTCCTGTTTATCTCTCGGCCCTGATCATCATTGCAAAGGGTTTGGGGTTGGTCGGCATTGTTGCACTGCTGATAAAATACGTTATCCCATACCTGGTTAAACGCCTCGCGCACTCTCTGGAACTGCTGACGCTTTTCGCCATCGCTTGGGCGGTGTTTTTTGGGGCAGGCAGTGAATGGCTAGGGTTCAGTAAAGAAGTGGGAGCATTCCTGGCCGGGATTTCACTGGCATCCACGGCCTATCGTGATTTGATCGGAGCACGGCTTACCAGTCTCAGAGACTTCCTTCTCCTCTTTTTCTTTGTTGACCTCGGTGCGCGTTTGGATTGGTCCTCCGTGGGGTCGCAATTGGGTGCATCCCTTATTTTTTCCCTGTTTGTGCTCATCGGCAACCCGTTGATCGTTTTGGTCATTATGGGGCTGATGGGTTATCGACGCCGTACGGGGTTTCTTGCCGGGCTCACGGTGGCGCAGATCAGCGAGTTTTCTCTCATCGTGGCGGCTCTGGGTTTGAGCATCGGTCATATTAAGGCTGAAACTGTGGGCCTGATCACACTCGTTGGGGTTGTGACCATTTTCATATCCACTTATATGATCCTTTATTCCGGTCAGCTTTACCGTATCCTATCCACTCCATTGAAAATATTCGAACGACGCAACCCTTATCGGGAAGCGGCGATAGATACCCTCAAACCAACAGAACCGATAGATGTGATTCTTATGGGTTTGGGCAATTATGGAAGTGGACTGACGGAATACCTTTTACAACGTAATAAGGCCGTATTGGGTGTTGACTTCGATCCGGGCGCTCTGGACAGATGGCGCAAACGGGGCCTACCTGTCCTATACGGGGACATGACCGATCCTGATATGCATGAACACTTGCCTCTGAATAAAGCACAATGGGTGATAAGCTCTGTCCGTTCGGAAGAGATTAATCTGGCCTTAATTCATAATCTCAGGACAAGGGGATATGATGGCAAGGTGGGTTTAACGGCCACGGACAAGGAAGAGGTCCGCAAGTTTGAAAAGGCAGGTGCTCACTTGGTTTTTTGTCCATTTAAAGACGCAGCGGAACAGGCGGCCGATACCCTGGCTTATGCAATAGAATTCCTCCCGAAAAATATTGATTGGCCTATCTCTTTTCTCGAAGTGCGTATTCGTTCCGGCGCTTCTGTAGCCGGACTGACATTAAGTGATCTTCCTTTGTCGGCGGCAGGCATATCGGTTCTGGGGGTCAGCCGGGGTGGCCGTGTTTATTATGAGCCGGAGCCGGGTTTCAGAATTTTCCCTGCCGATATCTTGTTGCTCACTGGGCCTCCGCACGGTCTTAAAGACGCCGATAGCATGCTCAATCAAATCGATATGCAAAAGAGTGTCGAAAATACCGACCGCTTTGAAATCGCTGAAATTCGCGTTTCGGATGATTCGAAGATTTCCGGCCGATCTTTGGCGGATCTTCGTTTTCGGCAGACGTACGGTGTTACACTGGTTGGAATCCGGAGGGACAATGAACAGATAACGAGCATTAATCCCGCGGAACGTTTGGTGGCAGGGGATTGCTTGATTGTTATCGGTAAGGCCCCGGCGATCAGGGATTTAAAAGACCATGCACCATTATAGCTATCAAACAAGTCGGGAATGAGATAGGATCAGGCTGATGGAGATCAAAAGCAATGACGAATTTTAAAAGAGGTATAAGATCCATTCAAGAGATAGACGAACCACGGCATTGAACCGTACATAAAATTCGATATCTTAGAACAACTCATGGGATCATTACAATGGAAGACATCATAAGGAAGACAAAAAGTGGCTGACAAAAAATCAAAAAGAATCAAAATCAACATGAGGCAGGCCCTTGCCCTATTGTTTCCCTATATCAAGGACCGCGTAATGTCCCAAATCAAATCCGTCTGGCTGATTATCCTTTACCTGGTTTTTTTCCAAACGATTATTTTAAGGATCCCGATCTCAGAGTCATCCGTGATCGCCTTTGGTATCGGGCTGGTTATCATCGGGCTGACCATTTTCATGGAAGGGCTTTTCCTTGGTCTAATGCGTTTGGGTTCGCTTGTCGGCAGCGGTCTTCCCAAAAAATCTCCCATCACAGTCATTTTAACCTTCGGCCTGCTTCTTGGCTTTTTGGCTACCCTGGCGGAACCTTCCATCCATGTCCTGCAAATGGCCGGCAAGACCGTGAAGCCGTGGGAAGCCCCTCTCCTCTTCATCTTATTGAATAAATACTCCCATTACCTTGTGTATGCTGTAGGTGCGGGAGTTGGTGTGGCGGTCGCTTTGGGAATGCTCCGGTTTTACTACAGCATCTCCCTGAAGCCTTTTATATATTTATTTGTGGGGCCGCTTGTTTTGGTTACTGTCTGGGCGAGCCTTGACTCCAATTTGAAAAACATCATCGGGCTGGCGTGGGACTGCGGTGCTGTGACCACTGGACCTGTGACGGTGCCGCTTGTTTTGGCGCTCGGAATCGGAATATCCCGAATGGTGGGGTCTGCCGATTCGGGAGCCACAGGATTCGGGGTAGTGACCCTCGCATCACTGCTTCCCATTGTTGCCGTACTTGGTCTCGGCATTTATTTAAATAGTTCTGTTCCCCAACCCATGAGCGAAACGGATTTTTTCAAAAAGAATGTCCGATCCCAAATAGAGGTCCTTTTTAGGAATAAGGATGACCTGACACATTATGTTCTAATGGAAACGAGCCCACAGGCCCAACTATCCTTCTTCGGAGGGAATCATGAAGAAATGTTGCGATACCTTAAAGATCTCGCAATGTCAGAACCAAAAAGAAAGGCTGTTTTCGGTGCGGCTAATGATGCCTTGGAAAGATGGGCTTTTTTGAGAGGAACCAAGGAGCAGCAAAAAGCGGTTTTCGGGCATCTTGAGAATATGCAGGAAGCAGCGTCTCAGTACACAAAAGAGGGAACAACAGGAATAAACATCCGGGATTTGGGCAAGAGGAATCTTGCCGCCGCCATTAAGGCCATCGGCCTTCTTGCCATACCGATTCTGATTGTTTTCTTTTTGCTGGTGAGGGAGAGCATGCCATATCCGGATGAGATTGTTCTGGGCATCTTCTTTTGTATCTTGGGCCTGGCCACCTTCGGCATGGGGATTGAGCTGGGACTTGATAGATTAGGCACTCAGATCGGGAGCAAACTACCGGCTTCGTTCAAGGCCATATCACTTCCAGACGATAGAAAAACGATTTCCAATTTTGATTTTGACATGGTTCACGTGGCTATTTCCTCGGATGGAGAGAAGCGTCAATTCTTCTTTTCCGAGAATGATGGTAAGATGATAACCATTCCATATGATCCATCGGATTTTGATCAACTCACCGGTCAGTACCGTTACACCCCTGTCAAGGGACCGCTCTTTGGATCAGGAAGCCCTTTGCCTGGCATCCTGGTGGTTATTTTATTTGCATTTATTATGGGATATGGCGCCACGCTGGCAGAGCCGGCTTTAAATGCCCTTGGGGCCACCGTGGAGGAGTTGACGGCCGGGACTTTTCGGAAGTCTCTTCTCATGCAGGCTGTGGCCGTGGGTGTAGGAGGTGGAATAGCGCTCGGTATTACTAAAATTGTGTTGGATATTCCTCTTGCCTGGATTCTGGTACCCCCTTATATTATCCTCATTCTAATCACAAAATTTTCGACCGAGGAATTCGTAAACATTGGATGGGATAGCGCGGGTGTTACAACAGGTCCCATCACAGTTCCCCTCGTGCTGGCCATGGGCCTCGGAATCGGCACCCAGGTTGGCGTCATTGAAGGTTTTGGCATCCTCGCTTCCGCGTCCGTGTGCCCGATCCTTTCGGTACTCTTGCTGGGGCTTCATATCGATCGGAAGAGGAAGGCTGCTTTGGCAGAAGAGAGCTTTGCCGATGAAGAGGCTGGAAAGGATAAAAAATGAAAATCAATAAGACCTTCTCCCGCATTACCGCATATCTGCACAGGAATATATCAAAGGATGTATTGGACGTATTGAAGAAGATGAAACTCCAGGATGTCCACCTGGCTTCCGCACGTTCCATTGTCATTGAGGAAAAAAAAGGACTCATTTCAATTATGCCCGGACGGGATCTGGCCCAAGATCCGCTCGATATCATCTTTTTTTTGGTCACCCCCGAATCGGAAGAGCCTCTGGTCAACCTCATCATTGAGAAGGGTCATCTTTATTACCCTGGAAGAGGTTCTATACTGGTTGAGGAAGTCGAATTGATAGAGAGTCATGAATTTTTCGGGGACTATGCCATTCAACCATTTGAAATAAGTTCACAACCCGTTCATCTTTACTCCTGCATCGGCATCTGCTGCATTATGAAAAGGGGGCAGGGGGACGCTGTTGCCAGAATCGCTCTCGACACGGGAACGTGTGTTCCGGCTATTCACTTTGGAACCGGTACGGGGGTTCGTGATAAAATGGGGCTTTTGCGGATTACCATCTCACCTGAGAAAGAGATCATCCATGCCTTTCCAACAATTCACGAAGCCGATCATATCTTGGAGATGATGATTGAGGTTGGACGACTGGATCAACCCGGGAGTGGATTCATCTATTCTTTTCCGATCAAAAAAGGGCTGGTCAATACGAGAGTCAACAGGGGTGAACAGCGCCATGCGGCAAGCATCGAGCAGATCGTTACCGCAGTCGACCATATGAAAGGGAACACCGAGTGGCGACGCAGGAGAACCATGGTTGATAAAAGATCGGTACGGAAGAAAAAATATCTCAGGGGTCTTGTGGATATGATTCTCCTGTGTGACGGCGGTACCGGCATGGAACTCGTGAAAGCGGCCATGTCCGCGGGGGCAGGTGGCGCTACGATATCAAGTATGCAATATATGAGTCCACACGACTCGCCGGTGAGTGATATTTCACTTGCAAGAGAGCTGTGCAGCATGGTCATACCCGAAGAGACAAAAGAGGCCGTGATAAACGTATTGGAAGAGTCAGGTGCCTTTACGGACCGCTGTCATGGACAGATTCATTTACGTCGCACATCCAAAGCCTACACTTATGTGGGCAAATGAGTTGGTTTCGCTTCAGAGTGACGATGCGACCGAGGCCATGCAAAATTTAAACCTGGATAGAAAGATGTTGAGGTAAAGACAGAGTCCTGCAAACCGATGTTCAGGATGCAAGTTGGGAGTTTATACGTGATATGTTTCATGGTGTTCGGGAAAAATGGGCGATGAAAGACACTTCAGCGGATTCCCTGAACTGAAAACGCGGAATCCATGCGTGTCCTAATTGGGCATCATTTTTGTGCTGTCAACGTCTTTTGAGAATTGGGCGTATCCAATTTTATTCATCTTCTTTTAAAAGTGTATGCACAGCCTCTTGAATAACCTTGTAGACCCTGTCTTCCAAATCCCCTGAAGGTAACTCTTTTACCTTTTTTACATCAAGATAAGAGGTTAATTCAATATAGCGGTCGACGGGCATCCCCTCCCGTTGAAAGAGCTTCGCACCACATTGAAGCGGGCAACCATCGACCAGCAGTCGCTTATTCGATGATTTCAACATTTCTTTACGCTTACCCGGAAGAATAGCGGCCGGTAAACAGGCGATCTTGACATCCTTTGGATTTTCCTCCCATATCCTGATCAGCGCTTTTGCTGCCGACACCCCTGTAGCGCATCCTCCGAAACAGGTATAAATGAAAAGTTTCCAGCGTGCTTTTTCTACCATTTTGTCCCCTCCCGGCTTTCCTTTATCAAAGTGTATCAATGAGTCCATATCAGTGCCCATCTGTAAATGGCCGAAGCTCCCTCCCCCTAACACCCTACCGCGAGGGGAGGGGGTAAAAATGTTGAACTCTTTGATATCCTTATCTCTTCCACCCCCACCCTAACCCTCCCCCGTCAAGGGGGAGGGAATGTGGAGCATTTATGGATGGATACTCATTAGCGTTCATCCAGAAATTAACGTTTCTGGATTCAAGCGATCAGCCGTCGGCTCTCAGCGGTCAGCCAAAGCATTTTTAAAACAAGTAATTAACTGATGCTGAATGCTGACCGCTGAATGCTCCAGCCAGAAATTGAGTATTTTTGGATGGACCCTAATAAATGACGAACTCGTAAAAAGTCGTCACCCCGGTCCCGTATCAAGTACGGGATAGACTGCGGCCGGGGTCCAGGGCCCATGTAACTATCTGAAAAGACTGGATTCCAGCCTTCGCCGGAATAACAAAAACGCGTGATTTCCGACTTTTTACGAGACCATCAATAAATGCTTTGGTCTATTTTCTTTTACTCCATGGATATTTATTTATCAGGATTCAAAAGCCCTGTCTCCTCATACGCCAAGGTTTCATCAGTGAAACGGAACCGCCAGGCTAAGGTAACGGCTGTTTTCTTCAAACATTAATTTTTTGTCCACCATCATCTTGAGAAAGGATTGTATCCTGTCTTCACCTATCTCAGGGAAACGGTTTAGGATGCCTCTGAGCGACCGATTATGTTGGCAAAAAAGGTAGATTTTTCGCGACGTACCCACCAAACGGTGGGTGACCGGATCACCCCTTAAACGTTTTTCCCGGATAATCATAAAATCCCCCCCATCGCGAAAGCTGAGAATAGGTGAAAACAAGGGGCCCTGGTGAAGTGCTTCATAGGTTTTCTTCCATTCCCTTACCTTATCCCTTACGGGCCGCCACAGTTTTTTTTGATGACTAAGATCCCCGCGGTATGACTGGATCATGAAATGCATCGATCGACAGATGTCTAGAGGAAATATTATTTTATAGTTCGGATGATTATAGATCGCTTTTAAGCCAAAGGCGTGAGGATGTTGCCAGACATAACTTTCCAGACCCAGCCAAAAATACACGATTCGTAAAGGCTGGAAGGGCAGTGCAAACGCCAAGGTGCGAATGGTTTCGTCCACGTCATCCTGATTGCTTTCCGGAAAGCAGAGGATGAGATTGGAAATATTGTTCACGCGGAGTTCTTCGCAGTGTTTCATGATTTCCAGATTTTGGATAGCAGTGGTTCCCTTATTGAATTTTTTAAGAAGCCCGGTACTCAAGGCCTCGATCCCTATCTGGATCTCTTCCGTGCCTGCCTCTCTCATGGCCCTAAGCGTCCGTCGGGAGGTGTTGGCGCGAATCTCGGCAAAGAGATGCAGGTCCTTTCCCAGCTCTTTAATCCGCGTGAATATCTCATGGGATGTTCTGAGGGGAACGGCATTGTCCATAAAGGCCACGGAAAGGGTTTTATACCTGGAAGTCAGTGAATCCACCTCGGAGACTACCTTTGTAATATCCTTGTCCCTGTAGCCCTCCCATTGGAGATTCAGGTTGCAAAAAGTACAGCCTTTTCGGTCTGACGTATCTCTTCTCGATCGCCACCAGCAACCCCGGGATAATTCCATCGGCAGTGTGGGGAAAAATCTGTTTTGAGGCTTCAGTGTTTCGATCAGACGAAAGTAGTCGTCATAATCCGGTGTTGTAAGACGGTTCAGATCAGGGAGTTGGTTGAAGACCATGGGCTTTCCATCCTTTAGATCTTCTCTGGATATGACCCCGGGGATATGGCTCCACTGCCCAGGACCATTCGGGTCTTGTAAGAACCGGACCAGCCCGCTGAGTGGTAGTTCACCCTCGCCGTTAACGATGAAATCTATCTCCGGAAATGTTTTGAGTAATCCATAGGTCGGATCGCCAGAGATCATGGATCCCCCTACAATAATGGGGAGATGGGGAAAACGGTGTTTAATCCCTGTGATAAAATAAAGAGATGCGGTCAACTGGCATATACACACGGAAAAACCAGCCATCCCGAAATCTCCCCACGCCATACCGTCAATGAACTCTTCAGACGTTTTTTTGAGGCGGCAAACCAGATCCTCAAAACGGATTTTCGATAATTCAGGCCGGCCATCGGCCTCACGCATGAACAATTTTTTGATCTCTTTCCGTCTTTCAGGATATAAAAGTGCACCGTATAAAGGCTCCGCCAACCATGGTCTTTTCGAGATAGCTTGATATGTTTTATACCCGATTTTTTCCGCGATTTTGAGGTAAAGATGCAGTGCTTGCACCTTTATTTCTGGAAATTGTTTCTGTAAAAAACCCGTCAACGTTCCGAGTTGGATCGAAGGGCGGTTAAAAAAGGGCCAGGGGGTCGAAATCAGGATGATAGGGCCGCTAATCACCGCATGGATCTCACCACTGGAAATTATCTTTTTCGCTGTTTTTGATGTGTTGATGCGATCCATGGCGATGACCGGTATGTTGCGTTAATGGTTGAGTTGAGATGAAGTCCTTTTTAGAATTCAACGCTTATAAAGATTCCGCATGTGTGTCAATGAAAAACACGATACATAATACCTGAATCTTGCACCAATCATCTACTGCGGCTTGAAGCACCTTGACTATAAAGCTTGTTTCGTGATTTTGATCCTCACCATA
>JAFGGA010000139.1 GCA_016930835.1 Deltaproteobacteria bacterium | reverse complement strand
GGAAAGTCGTGGGGGGTGCCGAACTCCGGCGGGTATTGAAAGACAATTGGGCCGGGGAACGGGGCTCGGAGATCCGCGGGCTTTGCCTGTCGGCGCCAAAGTTCGGCAATGATGACGACCGGGTGGATCTGTTGGCGGCTGAGTTATTTGAATATATGGCGGATCAGATCCGGGTTCTGCCCAACATGACGGGCGGAAGATGCAACCCCTCCGCCCTGACCATAGGAACCTCACCTTGGCCGGGCGGCGTGGTTACAGGTGCGACGCCTGACGGACGTGGGGCCGACGAGCCACTGGCGGAGGAGGCGCTCACACCCATGCGGGGGAGAGAGCAGCATGGTCCGTGGGAGGTTATTAAAAGTGCATTAAAAGTGGATCAGTTGCCTTATCATGTTGTTGAGCTGGATATGTGTTTTTCACGCCCTGTACTGGCTGAACAGGACGCACTGGATGCCCTGGAAGAGATGATTCGTTTCTATTTCCGTTCGGGTGGAAAGCATATACAATTCAACGTTTATGATGTCGATGAATTGAGAGACGCGATGGAACATCCTGAGAAACATAAGGATTTGATTGTGCGCCTGGGTGGGACAAGCGCCTATTTCATGCAGTTGAGTCCGGACCTTCAGGCCGAGATGATCAAACGATCCCAGTTTCATGAACAACCCATACGGACTCCATTATCGTCTCGATAGACCCATGAGATTGGATATATGAAGAGAGGATGATAACCCGCATGCAACATAGTATGATATGATCTCATTCATATTACGGAACGATACAATAGATTAACGCAGGAGATAAAAATGACGAATCGAATCGAAAGGCTGAGACAGGCATTGGATGTGGAAGATCATCCTTTGTGTCTGGAAAAATCATTATTATGGACCGAGAGTTATAAACAGAGCGAGGGTGAGGCAACCGTTGTTCGAAGGGCCAAGGCGTTCGCCAATATCCTGGATCATGTTACGATATTTATTGAAGATGATGAGCTTATTGTGGGAAATACCGCCAGCAGACCCATGGGTTTTGAGATCAGTTTTTGGGCCGGTACTTGGCCTCAAGACGAGGTGGAGGGGCTGAAGGAAGAAGGGTATAATATTACCCGGGAGGATGAGGAGAATCTTGCGTCTCTTAGGGAATATTGGAAAGGAAAAACATTAACCGACAAGTTCGAACAATACTTTGATGAGGAACGGATGTGGCCTTTCATGGAGACCCCCATCATCTTGCCCCCTTGGAAAAGGGGTGTGGGCTGGGCCGGTTACGCGGAGAGCGGCATCGGGCTGGGTCCCTATATATTGGTGGCTCCCGACTATGAAATGGCCATGAATAAAGGTCTTGAAGGTATGATTCAAGAGGCGGAAGAGGAGCTGAAGAACACGCGGATTACCAACGCAGAGTCCATTAAGAAATTCGATTTTCTCAAGTCGGTTATCATCGCCCATCAGGCCGCCATACGTTTTTCCCTGCGATTCGCTGATCTGGCCAAGAAAATGGCGGCAATTGAAAACAATCCCACACGAAAAAAAGAATTGTTAAAGATTGAAGACATGTGCCGATGGATACCGGCGCATTCTCCCCGCGATTTTCACGATGCCTTGCAGTTTTTTTGGTTTCTTTTCCTTATGTTTAATCCTAACGGCGTGGTGGGGATGGGTCGTTTTGACCAATATATGTATCCGGTTTATCAAAAGACAAGAGAAGCCGGCGCGATGACCGATGAAGAAGTCCTTGAACTGCTGCAATGTCTGAGGATCAAGGATATGCAGTTGATCCGTACCTCCAGCCGGGAACATCGCAAAAAATGGTCGGGAATGGCCAAATGGCATAATTGCATTATCGGCGGGCAGACGTCTGATGGAAAAGACGCGACCAATGATCTGTCCTATCTCATTCTTGAAGCCGCCAACAGGTGCCGGACGCCTCATCACACCATAACATTAAGGGTTCATGAAGGCACGCCCGAGCCCCTCATGACCAAGGCCCTTGAATTGGTCCGGACGGGTATCGGTATGCCGGCCTTTGTGGGTGATCGATCCTATATCGGTTATCTCCTGAAGGAAGGCGTACCCCTTGAGAAGGCCCGGGACTATACTCTGGTGGGATGCCTCGATGTGGGTCTGCCGGGGGAATCGCGCACCTTGGCCGTACCCATGTTCATTGTCCCGCTGGTCCTGGAAATCACCATGAATAACGGGATCTTTCCATCCACCGGAAAACAACTGGGACCAAAGACCGGCCGATTCGAGGATTTCAAGACTTTTCAAGAATTGTTGGAGGCCTTTAAAAAACAGATCATCCATTTTACGGATCTCGCGGCGCAACATAATAATATCAAGGTTCAGGTCTGGTCCGAGCTGTTCCCGGACCCCTTTTTATCTTCCTTGATGAAGGGGGCCATTCAAGACGGCAAGGCCTTATTGGACCGCAAATTTGATTTTGAAAATATTGCGGCATTAAGCCCCGTGGGCATGATCAATGCGGCCGACTCCTTAGCGGCCGTCAAGAAGCTGGTCTTTGAAGAGAAAAAGTTTACCTTAAAAGAACTCAAGCAGGCATTGGACACCAACTGGTCGGATGACAGGGGTGAGGAAATTCGCAAGATGGTTCTGGCCGCTCCTAAATACGGCAATGACGACGACTACGTGGACTCCATCGTGAAAGAGATATATGGCTTCTGGACCGATACGGTCATCGCCATGGACAATTATTTCGGCGGTAAACATAAATCCTCGGGTGTTTCCATATCCGCCCAGTGGCCGGGAGGGGCTTGTACCGGCGCAACGCCGGACGGCCGGTTCGCGGGAGAGTGTCTGGCGGATGGTTCCGTCTCGGCCATGAGGGGCAAGGATAAGCGTGGGCCCACCGCACTTCTTAAGAGTGCTATGAAGATCGACCAAGAGTCTTTTCAAGCCACCTTGCTGAACGTCAAATTTCATCCTTCGGCCATGAAAACAGAGGAGGACCTGCAAAAATTGTCCATGCTGATCAGGACCTATTTCATAGAAGGCGGAAAACATATCCAGTTTAACGTGGTCAATCGAGAGACCTTAACCGATGCCCAGGGGCATCCGGAGAGTCATGGTGATCTGGTTGTGCGGATCGCCGGATATAGCGCCTATTTCGTCCAACTCGACAAGGTCATGCAGGATGAGATCGTGGCTCGTACCGAACATGATGGGATGGGGTAGGGGTTCTGGGAGGCGGAATTCTTATGTTTGAGTTGGGTGTAACAGCGAACACTATTGTGCGTAGGAAAAGGATACCGGATTCTGGATGCTAGATACTGGAGAGGGAGAAATCCATGGCCCCAAAATCAACGTACTATATGGATGACATCGATCACATCGATGTAAGGACTTCCAGGATAGAGGCCTTGCGGGAGAATTTTTATAACAGCCCCGTGCATATTTGCGCTGAGCGCTCCCATCTGGCAACCTTATCGTGGAAAGAGACCTAAGGTCAGCCCCTTCATGAAAGGCGGGCAAGGCTTTTTGCCAAGATTTGTGATGAAATCCCCATCACCATATTTGATCACGAATTGATCGTGGGTTCCCAGACCCATTATATACGGGGAGTGGGGTTGCAATTGGATTATCATTCAAAGGTCGGTTTTGAGCTGACGGAGGGCGATCGAAGACTACGGGCGGAACAGACAACAGGCATCATTACTGATGATGATTTAAAGATTATCCACCAGGACAGCCTTTACTGGAGAGGGAAAAGCCCGGGCGAGGTGATGTGGAAGACCATCCGTGAAACAATGGGACCGGTGTTTGAAGATACAACGGCCGCATGTACCAGGGCCTATGGGGCTTTTACTAATTTTGTGCCGGATGCGGATTACGAAAAGGTGGTCCGCCATGGCCTGAAAGGTTTCATCCAGGATATCGATAAAGAGATGGCCGGACTTCAATACACCTCCCCTTCGGACGGGCAAAAATATTCATTCTTAAAGGGGGCCAAGATTTCCTGCGAGGCCATGATTCGATTGGCCAAGCGCTATTCGGCGCTCGTACGAGAAATGGCTGCCAAGGAAAATAATGAAGGGCGCAAAAAGGAGCTGGAGACCATTGCCGATGTTTGCGAGCATGTGCCGGAAAACCCGCCCCGAAATTTCTGGGAGGCTCTTCAGAGTGTGCGGTTTATTCATCTCGGGTTATACCTGGAGGATGCGAACGGGAGCGGCGCCTCATTGGATCGTATGGATCAATACCTTTTTCCCATCTATCAAAAGGAACTGGAACGGGGATTGATCACTCGGGAGCAGGCCGCAGAACTCCTTGCCGCCTTTTGGGTAAAGGTGGCGGCAACAGAGCGAATTCCTCCATCTTATGTGAAGACGGCGGGTGCGGGTTACGTGCAGACGCGAGCCATCCTCGGCGGCGTGGACAGGGACGGTCATGATGCCGGTAATGAGTTGACCTATTTGATCCTCCACGTGGCAGGTCAAATGAATATGGACTTGCCCCTTTATCTGCGTTGGCATTCCGGAATCAGTAGAGACCTGATGCTCAAGGCCATCCAGACCAATATCCTCGTGGGTTCGGAACCGGCATTCCATAATGACGAACAGATTATCCCCGGCCTGATGGCGGATGGTGTGGCACTGGAAGATGCCCGTGATTATGTGGTCCGCGGCTGTTCGCATCCTTACCCTTACGGGAGCGCATACGGGTCGGTCCAGATGTTTATCAATGGGGCCAAGATCCTCGAGCTGGTCATGTACGACGGGTATGATCCGCTGACGGAAAAGCAGATCGGCCTCCGGACCGGCGATCCACGTGCTTTTCAATCCATCCGGGAATGGATTGACGCGTATAAGAAACAGTGGGATCATTTTTACGATGTGGTACTCAAAGGGTATAACCTGGGGGAGATCACCCAAATGGGTTTATACAGTCAACCCTTTGCATCGGCCCTGACGCCCGATTGTATCCATAAGGGATTGGATGTTCATCAGGGGGGATGCCGATACAACCAATTTACCGGCGATATCAATAACAAGGTGTATGCGGATGTCGTGGATTCATTCGTGGCGATCGATGAACTGGTGTACCGCGATCATAAAATCACCGTAGATGAGATCATCGATGCCTGTAAGAATGATTTTCATGGTGATCAGGGTGCGAACATACAAAACATGCTGGAAAAGGCATCCAAGTTCGGCAATGACCTGGGCAGGCCGGAAGAGATTTATCGGGAATTGAATGATCATGTGGCGGCTGTTTCGCAATCCCGCATAGGATACTTCGGATATCCCAAGCGGGATACGCGGGTGGGGGGAGCGGTCCATATGGCGCAAGGACAATCGGTCGGTGCCTTGCCCAGCGGCCGAAAGGCCGGCATGCCATTGTCCGACGGCGGGATCTCCCCATGCGCGGGTTATGACGTCAAAGGGCCGACCGTGACCATGAGATCCGTGGCCAAGGCCCTTGATTTTAAAAAGAACCGCTCCGCGGTCCTTAACCAAAAAATGCCCAGAGATCTACTCAAAACAGAGGGCGAGTTGAACCGGTTCGCGGACCTTAACGAGGCCTTTTTTAAAGGCTATAACGGTTATCAGATCCAATGGAACATCCATGGCAAGGAAGAATATGTGGCCGCCCAAAAAACACCGGCGCCATATAAAAATCTAATCGTCCGGGTCGGCGGATACAGCGCCTATTTTGTGGAACTCGATCCCAACCTTCAAAATCAGATCATTACACGCGCGGAACAGCAGTTGTAATGTTTAAGTGAAATTAACGATCCCGTAAAAAGTCGGAAAATACGCATTTTTGTCATTCCGGCTTGCCTGCGCGTATCCGCACGCAGACAGGCGAAGGCCGGAATTCAATTTTTTCAGATAGTTACATGGACTCCGGACCCGCGTCGCAGTCTATCCCGTACTTGATACGGGACCGGGGTGACGACTTTTTACGAGTATGTTAAACTTGGACCTCGCGCCTTTCTTATTAGGCCAGCATCCCCCCATCCACAGGTATGGCCGCGCCGGTGATATAAGATGATTCATCCGATGCCAGGAACAAGGCCACAGCGGCCACTTCTTCGGTTGAGCCCGCCCGACCCATGGGGATACGTGAAAAACGGATTTGTTCAATGGCCTTTTTCTCTTCGTCGGTGGAGGGTTGCCCCCAAAGGGCAACGGTGATGCCCGTATCAACGGCCCCGGGACAGATGCAATTGACCCGGATCTGATCCTTGGCCAGGGCCTTACCTAGATATTTTGTCAGCATCAACAATCCGCCCTTGGCAGCTGTGTATCCCGGGCTGCTTCCGCCGGCGATGAATGAGGCCACCGACCCTGTGTTGATGATATTGCCACCGCCCTGTTTTTTCATAATCGGGATGGCATAATGACAACCCAGGAACGGGCCTGTCAGCATGATATCCAGTTCTTTTCGCCATTGGGTCTCCGTCAGGTTTTCCAAGGGTGAGCCCAGGATGCCGGCATTGTTAAAAAGGATATCAACCCTTCCAAACGAATCCACGGCAGTTTGGATCATACGTTCGACATCATTGGATATGGAGACATCCGTTTGTATAAACACGGCGGTGCCGCCTGCTTCCGTAATTTTACGCATGACCTCACGGCCTGTGTCTTGGTTCAAATCGGCGACAACGACCTTGGCGCCTTCCCGCGCGAATAAATAGGCGGAAGCGGCTCCAATCCCTGATCCGGCGCCGGTAATAATAGCCACTTTATCCTGTAGTTTTTTCATTCGAACACTCCATCCGTAATTAAGTCCACAAACTCTTCATCCGACATGCCTAAAAATTCACGGCAAACCTGTTCCGTATGTTCTCCTAGGCAAGGCCCCGGCCTGATCGGTCCGCAAGGGGTCCTGGAGAGTTTAAAGCCGACACTGCGGTGTGATAGAGGTCCGATCTCCGGATGATCCAATTTTTTGAAAAATTCCCGCTCCTTGAGCTGGGGGTCTTCGTAGATGTCTTGGGCATTTTTCACCACTCCGGCGGATATGCCTTTTTCCTGAAGCATGGCCATGACATCCTCGGGGCTGTGCCGGGATGTCCAGGTCTCGACAAGTGCATTCAATTCAGCCTCATTTTTTTTCCTTTTGAGAAAGGTTGAAAAACGTTCCTCTTTTGCCCAGCCAGGTTCTCCCATAATTTGCCGGAATGCCGTCCATTCCTTTTCATTGAATACGGCGATACAGCACCATCGCTCTTCTCCTGAGCATCGATAAACACCGTGGGGCGCGGCATAGGGTTGCGCATTCCCCGTTCTCCCCGCCACCCGGCCGTTTACGTGATAATCCAGAATGGCGGGGGAGAGGTAATGGAGCCCGGCCTCATATTGGGAGAGGTCGAGATATTGTCCCTTGCCGGTTCGATCGCGGTAATCCAAGGCGGCCATCAATGCGGCCGCGCCGAACGCCGGGGCCGTGAGGTCCGTATAGGCCCCCCAAGGCGGAGCGGGGTCCCTGTCCGGCCATCCTGTCAGATGAGTAAAGCCGGAAAGGCTTTGAAGGGTGATGCCGGTGGCGCCCATTCCAGCGTCCGGACCGGTTTGCCCCTGCGCGCTCGAACTGAACATGATGATGGACGGGTTGATTTTTTTCAGATCCTCATAGCCCAGACCCCACCTCTCCATGGTGCCGGGTCGATAGTTCTCCGCGACGATATCCGCCCACGCCACCAACCGTTTGACGAGTTCAAGGCCTTTGGGATGTTTGAGGTTGAGGGTCATGCTGAGCTTGTTGGCATTTTCCATGGAAAAGAGGAGGCTACGGTTCGGACCGGCTTGGTTATCTTTATTGGGTGGGAAGGTTCGAATCCCATCCGGTTTGGTAATGGATTCTATCTTGACGACGGTTGCGCCGCACTGGGCCAGATAATTGGTCGTTAAAGGACCTGCCGCGACCCACGTGAAGTCAGCCACCTTTACTCCTTCGAGGGCTTGTTTACTCATTTTAAGAACCTTATCTTGAAATGTCTGCCTATAGCTGATTATTGAAGCCTAGTTATGTTCATCCAGAAACAACGGTTTTTGGATTCATATTAAATCACTCTTGCCCCGCTCAGTATGGCCAGCTCCTCGCTGGTCATTTTCAATTCACGGATATAAATATCTTCGTTATGCTCCCCGATATGGGGCGCCCGGGTTGTTTTTAAACAAGGGGTTTCCGTTATCTGGATAAAGGCACCGGGATAACGGATACGGACATTCAGGTCCCAATGCTCTACCTCGTCCCAGAAATCCCTGGCTTCCAGTTGGGTACTCTCTGAAATATCCGCCACGGTCTGCACGGGAGATAACATGACACCCCGATCCAGGGCTTCACGGGCGAGTTCTTTTTTGGTGTGGGTTTGAAAAAACCTTAAGATGGCATCGGATAACTCATTGTAAAGTTCAGGTGTAGCCGTTTCCATGTCCAGGTTTTCCCAGTCAATGGTTTTTAGAAAATCACTCGCCATGCCCTCGCTGTCCATCCACTTGACCAGTTCGCGATTGGTCTTGGCCCCGAATCCGCCCCCATGCATCCCGAAAGAGACAGCGCCGTCCTTGCAAGGCCAGAGGACGCGCTGCTTTTCGCCCCTGAGGGTCCAAAAAACACCACCTCTTTTCGTGATCTCATTCTTGTATTCCCACATGGGGACAGTGTTCACTGTGGTCTTGATCATGGCATCCCGGATAGCCACATCCGCATGCTGACCCAGCCCGGTTTTCCGGCGATAGTAATGCGCGGCCATGGTTGCCATTAGGGCCTCGGCCGATCCCAATAAATAGGCCTGCGGCAGGCTGATGTGGAGGGGTGCCCGGTCCGGGTCGCCCGTTATAAACATGTGCCCGGACATGGCGCTGCACAACAGATCGAATGAATGAAAATTACGATAGGGTCCGGTTTGGCCGAACGGCGAGATGGACGTCACAACGACCCGGGGATTTATCCGGCTGAGGTCTTCATAGCCCAGGCCCAGATTATCCATATGTCCCGGCCTATATGATTCGATGACGAAATCCGCCGTCTTCACCAGTTTCTTAAAGATGTCCTGCCCGTCGGTCGTCTCGATATCCAGTGTGATGCTCTTTTTACTGGCGTTATACGCTAAATAATAAAGACTCTTTTCCGGATGGGGGTCATCCTTGTAAAAAGGAGGAAGGCTGCGACCCGGATCTCCACCCGGCGGCTCAATCTTGATCACCTCGGCACCCAGATCGGCCATGAGACGGCCGCATAAAAACCCTTTTTCATCCGTCAGGTCCAGTACTCGATAAGGACCCAGGGCACCCATATTTTTATCTTGTTTTTGGTTCGTCATATCATGTTCTCACAAATCTTTTTGATTACGTAAAGGCACCTGCATCAACCAGGTTCTCATATTCATCTTTCCCGAGTCCCAATAACTCCCGACATACATGTTCCGTATGCTGACCCAGGATGGGACCGGGTGTTCTTGGATTGCACGGCGTCTTGGACAATCTAAAGCCGACCCCATGATGAAAGAAAGATCCCAGATGCGGATGTTCCAATTTTTCAAAGAATTGCCGCTCTTTGATCTGCGGGTCATTTAGGATGTCAGCCGAATTTTCAACAATCCCGGCCGATATATTATTGTCTTGAAGGAGATTCATGATTTCTTCAACAGGATGTTTGACGGTCCATTCGTTGATCAGGTGATCGAGTTCCGATTCATTTTTTTTCCGGGCGATTGCGGTCGCGAACCGGGGGTCATCAAGCCATTCCGGTTTGTCCATGATCCGGCAGAAGGCTTTCCATTCCCGGTCGTCAAAGATCGCAATGGCGCACCACCGGTCATTCCCTGAACAGCGATAAACACCATGGGGGACGCCGTAAGAGGAGGCGTTCCCCATTCGGCGCGCGCATAAATGATTCACATGATAATCAAGTATCGCGGGTGCCAGGAATTGCAGCCCGGCTTCCAATTGGGAAAGGTCAAGACATTGTCCTTTACCGGTCTTGGCCCTGTAATCCAATGCTCCGATCAGCATCACCGCGCCGAGGGCCGGCGCGGTCAGATCCGTGTATGCTCCCCAGGGGGGAGTGGGGTCATTCTTATCCGGATAACCTGTCAGAGAGGTAAATCCGGTCAGGCTCTGTAGTGTTATTCCATTTTCGGCGACCTTTGAATCCGGTCCTGTCTGCCCTCTCGCGCTCGAACGAAACATGATGATCGAGGGATTGATCTTTTTTAGTTCCGCATACCCTAGACCCCATTTTTCCATGGTGCCGGGGCGAAAATTTTCAGCCACCACATCCGCCCATAAAACCAGCTTCTTGGCGACCTCCACACCTCTCGGATTTTTCATATTGATGCTGATGCTTAATTTGTCAGAGTTATCATTGGAGAACATCATACTGCTGATCATGCCGCCTTCGCCTCCCCGAGGAGGAAAAGATCTTGATGCTCCCGACCTGGTACCGGATTCGATTTTCACAACGGTAGCTCCACCGTGGGCCAGATAGCTCATGGTTAAGGGGCCGGCGGCCGCCCAAGTGAAATCCGCTATCTTGACGCCTTCCAGCGCTTGTCGGCACATTTTATCTCCTTGATCCAATAATAATTCCCCTGCCGGAAAAACATGGCTATCATGTCTACCGGATGATCATTCTAAATAATACCCGCGACTTTCAGGATCACGAGTTCCTTTTTGGGTATCCCCAGAAAATCAACGTAAATTTCGCGATTATGCTCCCCGATCATGGGCGCCCGATGTTTTTTTACACACGGGGTTTCCGTGGCTCTGATGAAGGCCCCTGGATAAGGTATGGATGCGCCCATTTCCCCATGCTCAACTTGTTCCCAAAAATCCCTGGCCCTTAACTGTTCGTTTCGAGAGATATCTTCCATCGTATTCACCGGTGCCGCCGTGATCCCTCTTGCAATCAATCCTTCCATCAACTCTGATCGGGTAAGGGTTTTACAGAGATTGAGGATGGAAGATTCCAATTCATTCTGGATTTGAGGCGTTATGGAGGCCATGTCCGGATGATTCCAATCGATTCGATTGAAAGATTCATGAATGATGCCTTTTTCGGCCATCCATTCGATAAATCGGCGACAAAGGTCGGGATTTATCTTTATAGCAGGCAATACAAAAGTGACGGAACCGTCTTTGCAGGGCCAATGCACCCTTGTGTTTTGGCCCATGAGTGTCCAGTAGGGGCCTGAACGCTTGGTGAGCTTGCCGTATTTCTCCATCCACGGCAAGGAATAGGGAGCGGTTTTCAGCATGGATTCGCGGATGGACACATCCACGTATTGCCCCTCTCCCGTTCGTTCCCTGAAATAATGGGCCGTCATGGTCGCGATGGCGCCTTCCGCTCCACCCAGGGCATATGCCTGGGGAACGCTGATACGAATCGGCTCGCGGTCCGGGTCGCCGGTCAGATACATGAAGCCCGACATGGCGCTACACATGAGGTCTGACGTCTTAAAGCCACGGTAAGGTCCGGTCTGCCCGAAAGGTGTGATGGCCGTCATTACGATTCGAGGGTTGATATGATCTAATGCGGAATATCCCAGACCTTGGGCCTCCATGTATCCCGGTTTGAATGATTCGATCACGAAATCAGCGGACCGTACGAGTTTTTCGAATATCACCCGTCCATCGACGGTTTCCAGATTGAGCGTAATGCTTTTTTTGTTCGTATTGTAGGCAAAAAAGAAAAGGCTTTTTTCGGGGTGGGGAACCCCTCCATAAAAGGGCGGGATGCTCCGGCTCGGATCTCCACCCGGCGGTTCAACCTTGATGACCTCCGCGCCCAGGGCGGCCAGTGCCCACCCGCACATGGCGCCCTTTTCATCCGTCAAATCGAGGGCCCTGTATCCTCCGAGTACCGTCTGATTGTCCCGCGTTTTTTCAGATGCCATGCTTTATTTTTATTCCTCATTTTATATCGTATCGGTTGCAGGAATCCAGGAATTGCTGAAGATCCTTGATATCACCTTCAATGATCACGGTCCCGGGGCTTTTGTTCCAGCCCGTTATCCGCGCGAGTAATTCCCCATTAGGATTGAAATCGTGTATGACGACTTCTTCCTCTCGTTCTTCACGGTCTTGCGATGCCTACCCCGATTCACGCTCCCACCCCCGTGACAATACCGACGTTCTCTTTTCATCGAATGATTACTTATTTTTGAATTCAGGCTTTCGCTTTTCTATGAACGCTTTTTTCCCTTCGTTGGAATCCTCGGCATTACGAAGCGACGGCATGATGATATCGATCAGCCCCTGACCAAATGAACCCGGCACCTCTACAAAATTGCGTAAAAATTGCTTGTGCAGTCGCACGTGCATCGGAGCGGCCTCGGAAATTGTCGTCGCCAGTTCCGTGGCCCGCTCCAAGAGCTTTTCATGGGGGACCACCTCGCTGACAATCCCCATGCGAAGGGCCTCCTCCGCGTTAAGGATTTTACCCGTGAGCACCATGTAGAGTGCATTACCCAGGCTCATCTGATAGGTAAACGGAATAGGGTATGGGAGACTCAGGCCCCGTTTGACCGCGGGGATTCCGAATTTTGCCCGATCCGAGGCAATACGGAAGTCGCAATATAAAACCGCGCAATTAAAACCCGAAGCGAGGCAATATCCGTCTACCGCTGCTATTAGTGGTTTTGGACATTGATTGATGGCTCGATAAGCTGGAAACATGCCATATCCCCTATTGCTGCCTCCAATCCTTCCGCCCTGTTTGAGATCAGCACCGGATGAAAAGTTGCCGCCGGCGCCGGTAATAATCGCGCATAGGAGATTTTCATCCGCTGCGTAGTCATTGATGGCTTCTTCAAGCAGATCATACATGTTCGTCGTGATAGCATTGACTTTATCCGGTCTGTTAAAAGTAATATAGGCGATCGGGCCTTTTTTCTCATATAATAGTTCTTTGTCCTGATTCATTGGTCATTTCTCCTTGATAGGACGGCAATTCCGTCTGTTACCATCTGATGATATCCGTCAGTCTTTGATCAAAAGCCCCCGGGACTTCCAGTGAGAGGCGTAGAAATTCGGTGCGGCGTTTAATTTCCGCGATGGGAATTTTCGATATGGTTGTCGCCAATTCGGAAACCCTTTCCATCAATTGACCATGATGCACCACCTCACTCACGATGCCCATACGCAATGCATCCTGGGCGCTGAATTTTTCCACCGCCATCCATATATAGAAAGCGTTCCCCGGACTCATCCTGCGGGAATAAGGCTTTGCATAACCTCCGGACCTGGGCTTGTCGGATTGTGAAAACCAACGGGTACCGCTGCGTCCGTGAAATTCCCTTTGCGGGGCGACACCGAACACCGCACGGTCGGAAGCGATGCACATATCCGAATAGAGGACTGCGCAACTAAACCCGGATCCGATACAATAGCCGTCGACCGCGGCGATAAAGGGTTTTGGACACAGGGTCATGGCCCTGTAAGGCGGGAAGATGCCGTAACCGTCATAGTGACTCCCCCCTGCCCTGGCACCCTCTTTAAGATCAGCCCCTGATGAAAAATTGCCGCCCGCGCCGGAAACAACAGCGCACGAGAGACTGTCATCTTCCGTGTAGTCTTTTACCGCCGCTTCCAAAAGATCATAGAGTTCCACCGTCATGGCGTTTATTTTTCCCGGCCTGTTCAATATGATATGGGCGATCGGGCCTTTTTTTTCATATACAAGTTGTTTATCCTGATTCATTGATCATTTCTCCATAAAAATCGACTACCTGAATATCGTCCGGTAATGATCCGCTTTTCGAACCCTATAATAAGATCCAGGGTTCAAGGTTGGCATAAGAAGGTCTTTTTACCGGACGAATTGATGAACACGCGAATATTATCTGCTGAGCCAAGTATCAGCCGGAGTCCAGAGAAACTTCCCAACTTCACACAACCCCGTATCATGGACATTCTTCTGCATGGCAAATATTTGTGGGTATACATAGAGAGGTACAATCATAGCCTCATCGTACATCATCTTGACGATGGTTTGAACATGCTCTTTGCGCTTGACGGGGTCGAATGAAGCGATGGCGTTTTCAATAGCTTCCTGGAAACCGGGAGGCCTTATCATGCTCTTATTATAGATGCCCCGCTCATCAAAAAAGACATTCAGGCTGATGGCATAATTGTAATCCAGCCCGGCCATATAAAATTTCAGCCCGTTTTTCCAACCGTCTTTCATGATCGTGACCATTCGGCCTTTATCGGCAAGATCCAGTTTGGCCTTGATTCCGACTTCACCAAGGTATCCCTGTATTGCGCCCAGGGCATCCCTGTCATCACTGACCATGGCGATAATTCGTGTTTCAAAGCCATTGGGGTAACCTGCTTCAGCCAGTAACTTTTTTGCCATTTCCGGGTCATAGGCTCGTCCCTCTATCGAAGGATGATAACCCATGGCCAGGCTGGGGGGGCAAATCTGTGTCAATGGTTTTGTATAGCCATGACCGATGAAATCACTGATGGCTTTTCTGTCAATGGCATATTCCACCGCCAGCCTTACCCTCTTATCAGCAAACGGGGAATCAGGATTGGCACCGTCTCCCGCAAGGTACATGGTGTGAGAATCAGATGAGATAACATTGTAGCCTTTTTTCTTTAGATCCGCCGCCACCTGGGGGATAGGACCGACTAAGATGTGGGCCTGTCCCGCCTGAAAAACCATAGATGCCGACATGGGATCTTTGATAAAAAGGAACTCCAGCCCGTCAAGGTACGGCTTCCCCTTCTGCCAGTAGTCTTCGAATCTCGTCATCTTGACTGAAACGTCCCGCTCCCAGTCGACAAACTTGAAAGGCCCGGTTCCGACAAGATGATCCTTGGCCTCCCTCTCCGGCGTTGTCGGCTTTTGAGCTGCCGTAGGTGATCCGATTTCGCCGTAAATATAGGCTGAAAGCCAGAGCAAGGTACTATCATACTCCTTAAGCACCAGCCGCATGGTGTGGGGGTCGATAATATCTATTTTCTCTATATTCGCGAACCGTTTGGCGCCGTATTTCATGTTCCTGATGTGGTATTCGACGGCTTCAGCATTGAACTCCGTTCCATCATGGAATTTGACACCCTTCCTCAATCTCCACGTCATGGTTTTCCCGTCCTTGGAGATGTCGAATTTCTCGACAAGTTCCGGCGTCATATTACCCTCCGAATCGTATCGAAAAAGATGGTCCATGATGGTGTGCCTCGTAACACCGTACTGTGCCCCACTCTTAATATCCACTGTCGCGACAAGACTCGGTGTTCCTACATTGTCAATGATCCTTAAAACGCCGCCATATTGCGGTTCGGCGGCATCGCATACCTGAAAAAATGAAAAGCCAATAAATAACATTATGGTGATAAAACGAATCATTTTTTTCATTGAAACTCCCTCCTTGTTGGTCTTTAAAGATGTTGTGTAAAAAGGACAGAATACCTGCTGCCTTTAAAAATCATGTTTTTTGTGGGTTGATAGTCGTCATATGGGTTTCCGTTCGATTAATATAGAATACCCGGTAAAAAGAGCGCGATACCCGGTATAAACAACAATAGAAACACGTTTACGATGTCCGCAATCACAAAAGGAAAGACGCCCTTGTATACGGTCTGAATCGGGACATCCGGAGCCATCCCGGAGACCACGAAAAGATTCAGCCCGATGGGCGGTGTGATGATCGCCATCTCGATCATTTTTACCATGATGATCCCGAACCAGATGGGACTGAATCCCATACCCGTAACGAGCGGGAAAAAAATCGGCAGCGTGAGAAGCAGGAGGGCCATGGCATCCAGAAAACAACCCAGGAATATAAAAAGAAGAAACACACACGCCATAATAGCCATGGGGGGAAGGTCCAACCCCGCCACGGTTTCCGCCAGGTACTTCGGGATGGTTGTGACGGTTACAAAATAGCGCAGGAGGAGTGCACCGATCAAAATCGTATAAATAAGGCCGGTGGTTTTCATCGTATCCATGACCGCTTGTTTGAATTTAGGCCAGTTCAGTCTTCGCCTGATAAGAGAAAAAAGGATCGCCCCGAACGAACCCATGGCGCCTGCTTCCGTTGGTGTGAACCAGCCGATAATCATGCCTCCCAGTACAAACACAACCAAGGCGATGATCTCCCCGCAGGTGCTTAAAACCGTTATCTTTTCTTTCCAGGTGGATTTTGGTCCTTTAGGTCCCAAGGCTGGATTCAGGGTGCAAAGCACATAGATCGTCAGGATATAGAAAGAAGCCTCCAAGAGTCCGGGCAAAATGCCGGCGACGAAAAGCTGTCCGATAGATGTCTCCGTCATGATGCCGTAAATGATCAGCGTGCTGCTGGGAGGAATCAGAATCCCTAAGGTGCCGCCCGCCGTAACCGTCCCAGCCGCCAGGGCCGGGTCATACCGAAGCCGTTTCATCTCTGGCATGGCCACCAACCCGATGGTGGCAGCCGTCGCGGTGCTGGAGGCGCTCATGGCCGCAAAGCCCGCGGATGCGGCCACTGTGGCTATTCCGATACCTCCTTTTAGATGGCCGAGCCATTTAGAGGCGATTCGATAAAGATCTGTACTGAGACCGGCAACAAAACAGATATGGGCCATGAGTAAAAAGAGAGGGAGCACGGCAAAGTTGTAGTTCATGACCAGGTCTAAAGGTGTGTAGACGAGTTTGACAATCGCGGAGCCGGTCCCGAAAAAATACCACAAACCACATGTGCCGATAACGCCCATGCTGATCCCGATGGGAACTCCGAAACCGATTAGGGCAAACAGTATGATAAAGCCGATAAAGCCGATCACCACCGCGCTCATTTGTTCGCCCTCCCGAAGATCCCTTTTGTCAATAGCGCCAAAAGTAAAAGCGTCAGGACACCCAATCCCAAAACCCAGATCAAGCGAAAAGGAAGAAGAGGGAAGAGAAACACCTCACTTCGTTCCATCCAGCCTCTGTCAATGGTCATGCGAAGGGTTTCCCATGCCATCCATCCCCAAAAGCCCAATGAAAGAGCCGCGATAAAGATATTGATCATCTTTTGAACGGAGGGTGAGAAACGGTCGTAAAAGATGTGTACCGCAACGTTGGCCCTTGTCATGGTGCTGTAGACCAGGGCAAAACCGATCGTGACGACGATAACAAGCTCTGTAAGCTCATAAGAGCCTACTATGGCATTCCCGAAAATACGGAAAAGGACCGATGCAACGGTTAGCAGCATGATAAACACGAGAATGATACCCCCGAACACAGCGCCAAGGGAGCTGATCTGCTGGATAAAGCGGATATACCTTTCCATTTTTTCTCCAGAAAGTATCATATTTTATTTACTGTATTTCTCATTCAGTCGTCTCATGTCCTCAAGAACCTTGGAGCCGGGCAATCCCATATTATCCAATACTCTAGCTTCTTCACGCGCGGCCTCATAAGAGAGTTTGTGAAACTGTTTCATATCCGCGGAGCCAAGATCAAAAAAGGTCATGCCGTTATCTTTGCCCAGTTGCGTGCCGGCTTCTTCATCGATCAGGTGCAGGCGATACATCTCGGATTCCCAATAGCCAAGGCTGCCGTCGATGATTTGCTGTATATCCTTCGGCAAACCGTCAAAGCTTTTTCGACTCATGATCTCCATAGGCAAGACGCCACTGCCAAGGTTGATATTGGTGGCGTATTTTGCCACTTCCTGGAGCTTAAAAGATTTTATGGCGGCATAATCAAAAAGCGTCCCGTCGACCGTTCCTTTTTGTAATGACACGTATAATTCACTTGTGGGTAGATTGATTCCTTCAGCACCGAGCGATTTGAGCAGACTGACGTACTGGGGGGAACACTTCAACCTGAGACCTTTAAAGTCATCCAGGGTGCGAACGGGCTTTTTGGCGGTGATGAGTTGATAGGGTAGATTTCGCGTGCGGGCCATCACTTTTAGATCTCCGATGGGTTTTTCCAGTGGGTACATCTGAATAAGGTCGTTGTAGATTTGATTTTCCAATTTTACGTCATTGATCCCCAGTCCCCATATAAAGGCCCTTATTCTCTGGAGCAATTGAAACTCGGGATCAAAAATCATGGCGATATGGGCAATGTCAACGGTACCCCCGCGCACCTCTCCCGCGGCGTTTTTATTGGTGATTAATGTTCCTCCAAAATAGGAATCGAATTTCACTTTTCCTCCCGATTCCTTCTCAACCTTTTTCATCCAAAGAACCGCCGCTTGGCCGATCCACATGCTTTCCGTATAGGCTGAGCCGTATCTGAGTTTGATAGGTTTATCGGCAGCTCCCGCGTGTGGTAGATAAATGAGCAACCCCAAAAATAAGGCCATAAAAATCATTACAGACTTAAAAAACCAGGTTTTTATGAAGACGTTGCTTTTCATATCTCTTTCCTCCTTGATAATGGTTATTGGTTTTCAAATAGGGAAATCAAAACCTCATTGATCACTGATTTAATGATCGTTGCCGACAGTTTTTAATCAATATATGAAACGTTTTTCCTTGTCAAGGATTTTGGTTTGGTTTTTCCGGATCGGATGGATTGAGATAAAAGATGGGTTATTGGGTGATACGAATGGTCTTTCCTGAAACGGTCAGCATAATGGGTTCTTTTTCAACTTCACCATGGGGGTCGAATGAGATGCCACCTGTGACGCCTTGAAATGAAGCGTGTTGGTATAGGCCCATCTGAAAATCTCGTCGATGATAAATAGCACGTTTTTCCAACAGGCTTTTGATGAACCGGATGGTGTCATATCCATTTGCCGCCAAAATCCCGGGTTCTGATTCGAAATTCAAGCGGTAGGATTCAACAAATTCCCTCACATCTTTTACTGGGCTTTCAGGAAAAAAACCCGAGGGGAAAACAGCTCCTTGGACATACTCACCGGCATTGTTGATCAGCTCATTTGACTGCCAGAGACTGGTCCCCAAAAAGGAGATGTTAAAGACTCCATAAAAAGGAAATTGTGGTGCGATGAGGGCCACTCGTTGAGAATTATCGGGGATAAAAACCGCGTCGAAGTCAATGATCGGCTCCTCCGCCAGCTTTTCTTCTTCACTCTTTTCATCTTTTTTCTCGGAGGTCGCATCACCGGAATCCTCTTCCTTGGGCTCAAGGGCCTTTAGGGCCTTGAGTTTTTCAATAATCGATTCCGGTCTGGGATAGTAAAGGCCCACCATCTTTTTGATCTCATCGGCAAAGTCCGTCTGATCGGGTTGGTAGGATTCCACGGCGGTCACACTTCCTTGAAGTGTATCAATCTTATCCCAAAAGAGGTTCATCATGTATTGGCCATAGGGGTTATCAGGATATAGGATGGCGAATCGCTTCATGTCCATCTCATAGACGGCTTGATTTACCAGCCGGTTAATCTCTTTCATAGGCGTCAAGAAATTTCGGAAAACCATATACCCTTCATCCGTAATGCCATCCTTCTGCGTAAGGGTAATGATGGGTACGCCCAGTTCCTGCGCCTTCTTCGCGGCGGCGGCCGCCGTCTTGCTGGCAAGGGGTCCGATGATGGCCAAAACATGATCTTCATTCGCCAGCGCTTCAACACCGGCTATGGCATCATCCACATTCCCTTTTGTATCTTTAATAATCAGTTCGAATCCGTTTCCATTTCCCGATTCATGAAAAAGGCCCATCCCCAATTGGATTCCGTTTAACGCTTCCTGTCCGTAAATGGCAAAGGGACCGCTCAGAGGCAATAGGCATCCGATGGTCTTGGGACGGGCGCTGAACTCGGTCTCAATTCTTTCCAGAAACTGTCGACCGATCGAGACCCAGTACTGCTCAGGGGAGGAGCGAACAAGATCCATGGCCGCCTTCCTGGCCTTTTCCAGCTCGCGGTTTTCCAAATACAGAGAGGCGATTCTGTGATAAATTTCCGGGAGGTAAACACTTCCCGTGTCCCATATCGTCATATATTCAAGTTCTTTGATCGTGGCCCGCTGGATGAGTCCGGTGATTCGTTCATGGATATCATCTCTCCGATCCGGTATCCCATAACCGATATCGTTCTCTTGCGAAGCCGTGAGCCACCAGAAAAAGGCTTGAGGAATGTCACCCAAGGCATTGTGGTTCCTCCCCACCAGAAAGAGGACCTCTCCTCTTAAAGGGTCGTTGGGATAAGTCATCAGCCAATCCATGGCCTTTTTATTGGATTGGGAATAATCCCCCATGCGATAATATGTCATGGCCATGTCATATCCAATCCGTGATAATCCAGGATGATCGGGATATTCATGAATTATTCTGCCCAATGTGGCAAGGGCCTCATCGTATCGATAATGATGATAATAAATCCTGGCTACCTGATATAATGCCGTTCGGGATTCTTCGCTCAGTGGGTTTAGTTCCAGAAATAGCTTGTATTTTTCCAGCGCGTTATCATATTCACCCGCATGAAAGTCCTTCTCCGCCATCTCGAATAGTTCAGGGGCGATGATTTCAGTTTCGGGCGCCGCTTGTTCCAAAGGAGGTTGTTCCAACAAAGGAGGCTCTGTCAACAAAGGAGGTTGTTCCAATGAGGGGGGCACTTCCAGAGGAGGTTCTTCTAAAAGAGGCCTCTCCAAGGGCGGCTCTTCCGGTGCCACTTCCTGAACAGGTATCGGCGTCGGTGGCTCTTGGACGATCACTCTTTGTTGACAACTCACTAGAAAAAAAACCACCCCTACTATCAGTGTAAGGGCGGCTTTTTTTGTCTGACATTTTCGGTCTATCACTTGTTTACTTCCTCAAAATCAGCATCCACCACATCATCATCCTTAGGGGGTTGGGTGCTGGATTCGCCACCTCCAGCCTCTTGTTGGGCTTGTTGTTTGGCACTTGCCTTTGCGTACATGGCCTCAGCAAGCTTGTGTGACGCCTGGGTTAATTCATCGGTCAGGCGTTTGATTTCTTCGGTGTTCTCACCTTCCATGGCCTTTTTAAGTCTTTCAATAGCGTTCTGAATGTCTCCTTTAGTGGATTCATCTAGGTCAGCGCCGGTTTCCTTGATGGATTTCTCCGTGGAATAGATCAATGAATCGGCCATATTGCGGGCATCCACAAGCCCCTTTTTCTTTTTGTCCTCCTCGGCGTGCAGCTCAGCGTCTTTCACGAGCCTTTTAATCTCTTCCTCTGAAAGACCGCTGGATGCGGTGATCTTGATGGATTGTTCTTTACCGGTCCCCATGTCCTTTGCCGATACATTCACAATACCATTGGCGTCGATATCAAAGGTCACCTCGATCTGCGGCATCCCTCTAGGGGCCGGTGGTATGCCCACCAATTGGAAACGGCCGAGGGTTTTATTGTATGCGGCCATTTCCCGTTCACCCTGGAGCACATGGATCTCCACCGCGGGCTGGTTATCCGCGGCGGTGGAAAAGATCTGGCTTTTTTTGGTTGGGATGGTTGTGTTCTTTTCAATGAGTTTGGTAAAAACCCCGCCAAGGGTTTCAATGCCCAATGACAGCGGGGTGACATCCAGCAGTAGAACATCTTTCACGTCGCCTTTTAAGACGCCACCCTGAATCGCAGCACCAATGGCAACGACTTCATCCGGATTTACGCTTCTGTTAGGTTCTTTGCCGAAGATCTCCTTGACTTTTTCCTGGACCTTGGGCATACGGGTCATGCCTCCCACCAGGATGACTTCGTCAATATCACCGGTCTTTATACCAGCATCCTGAAGGGCAGTTTTGCACGGTCCCACGACTTTGTCAATGAGGTCATCCACGAGAGACTCCAGTTTGGCCTTTGTCATTTTGATATTAAGATGTTTGGGGCCACTTGCATCCGCTGTAATAAAGGGAAGATTAATATCCGTTTCCGTTGAGCTGGATAATTCCATCTTCGCCTTTTCAGCAGCCTCTTTCAGCCTTTGAAGGGCCATCTTGTCATTACGCAGATCAATCCCCTGATCTTTTTTAAACTCATCGGCCAGATAGTCGACGATTCGCAGGTCAAAATCTTCGCCTCCCAGATGGGTATCGCCGTTGGTGGCCTTGACCTCGAAAACGCCTTCGCCGATCTCCAGGATGGAGATATCGAAGGTGCCTCCGCCCAGGTCAAAGACCGCTATCTTTTTATCGCCTTTTTTATCCAGCCCGTATGCTAGGGATGCCGCCGTGGGCTCATTGATGATCCTCTCAACATTGAGACCGGCTATCCGACCGGCATCTTTGGTGGCCTGCCTCTGGCTGTCATTAAAATAGGCCGGTACCGTGATAACGGCCTCTGTGACCGGTTCACCCAGATAGTCTTCGGCCGTCTTTTTCATTTTCTGGAGAATCATGGAAGATATCTCCGCCGGGCTGTAGTCCTTTCCCCTGGCTGCAACATGGGCATCCCCATTGGATGCCTTTGATATTTTATAGGGAAGGACTTTGATATCCTTTTGTACTTCAGCGGAATCATATCTCCTACCGATCAATCTTTTTACCGCAAAGATGGTATTGTCGGGATTTGTAACAGCCTGCCTTTTGGCGATTTGCCCGACTAATCGCTCGCCTTTATCACTAAAGGCGACAATAGACGGAGTGGTTCTGCTTCCTTCCGCGTTAGCGATGACAACAGGGTCCCCTCCTTCCATCACCGCAACGCATGAATTGGTTGTTCCCAGGTCGATTCCTATTATTTTGCCCATTTTAACCTCCTTTATACCCTTACCTTATAGTATCTATAACCTGATATCATCTCAGGATTGTCTTTAATGATTATCCCCTTTTTCGGGATCTCCCTTGCTGAGTATCACCATGGCCGGTCTGATCAAACGTTGATTAAGCATATAACCTTTTTGAAGCTCCTGGAGGATAACCCCCTGTTCCACGTTTTTAGAAATCTGCTCGGATACGGCATGGTGATAGGCGGGATCAAAAGGTTTACCCAGTGCTTCAATTTCTTCCAGGCCGGATTTGATTAAGGTGTCCTTGAAGTTTTTGAGAGTTAGTTCAACCCCTTCTTTTATGGCGTCTAATGGATTTTGATTGTTTGTGAAGGAAATGGCCTTTTCAAGGTTGTCCATCACCGGCAGTAGATCTTTGATCAGGGTTTCATTTGAATACTTGATCCAATCTTCTTTCTCTTTTTTGGTTCTTTTTGCCAGATTCTCCATCTCAGCTTGAGACCTGAGATATTGATCATAATATTTGTCTGCTTTTTCCTGAATTTTTTCGAGTTCTTGGATCAGCTCATCTTTTGACATTTCTTCAATAGGCTTTTTTTCAACATCATCCCCATTTCCTTGAGATATTGTTTCTCCTTGATCATTCTGATCTTCGTCGGTGACGGTTGTTTGCACAACCGTATCGGTTTTTTTCTCATTCATAGTTTCAATCCGTATTCCTTGCTTTGAAAATCTACTGGACCGTGTGAGGGTTTAAATTTACCTTTTACGTTAAGCATCGGGCGGGTCTTTGTCAAGGCGGGTGAAAGGCGGTTTTTTTATTTATTTATGAATTCTTTCCAAGTACTTATCAAGATGTCCACATCCAATCCCATTTTATCTCGATAAAATGTTTTGGATGCCATTAATTGATGGATATTTCGATCGATAATGGTGAAAAGATCTTGCATCAATTCCGGAGCGTAGCCTTTGGTTAAGGCATGGGTTTCAATGTCATTATTGCCGGAGGGTTTCTTGAACAAACCATCGGCACCGGCCTTGAATAGGGCTATCGCATCGCTTATGAGGGATTTTCGTGTATAGAACACAGCGGACACACCCGGGAAATGATTCCGGACCTTTGAAAGATTGGCAAGGCCATATTTTCTGTTTTGGCCTATGCGCGCGCAAACCTCTTCAAACGCATTCCGCCAATTATCCACGATTCGGAAAAGCCTCTTCAGAAATTCGTTGGTCCTGTCTCCCGGATAATCATCAAGATCCTCATATACCGATTCAAGTGTCGGAAATTCCGAGATCATCTCTTCGAGTTCACGTTTCGGCGTGAGATAGGGGATGGATACCTCTTGGTCCTGCCCCCAAAGATCAAGCAGGAAAAGGAGAGGGATCTTTTTGCCCAAAAGCCGTTTCGCTTCTTCAAAGGTATAGGCCTGAACAAATTGGATGTCTGGTTTTTGGGGCGCGATCTCCTCTCTCACAAGCTCATGCTCAAAATCAGAGTCATCAATAAAGCAGATAATCATTTCCATAAATTCTTTATTCGTTTAGGGTCTTAAGACGCAAAGTCGGAATTTGTAAAAGCACTCATCCTGAGCGACCTATCCGTCTAATAGTGAGTTCAATTTATGCATGAAAGAGGGTGCTTCGCTAGCTGGGCAATGATTTTCCCGTTAACCGCTTTAATGCCTCCAGGTATCTTTCCCTGGTTTTTTGGATAATCTCATCCGGAAGCCTGGGAGGAGGGGGTTGCTTGGGCCAATCAAGCTTATCTAGATAATCACGTAAATATTGCTTGTCAAAGCTTTGTTGCGGACCACCGGGACGATATTGGTCCATAGGCCAAAATCTCGAAGAATCCGGAGTAAGGACTTCATCAATGAGTATGATATGGCCATTATCAAGGCCGAACTCGAATTTGGTATCCGCGATGATAATCCCCTTGCTTATGGCTAAGTCCCGTCCAAACTCATAAATCCGGAGGCTCAGGGAGCGTACAATCTCAGCCGTCTCTTTTCCCAATGTTTCAATGACCTTTTCAAAGGAGATATTTTCATCATGGATCCCCGCTTCGGCCTTTGTTGATGGCGTGAATAAAGACTCCGGCAGTTTATCGGACTCCTTCAAACCCTTCGGGAGGGGTATGTTACAGATGCTGCCATTGGACGTATATTCATTCCATCCGGAACCCGAGATATAACCCCTAACAATACATTCCACAGGAAGGGGTTTGGCCTTTTTTACAAGCATGCTGCGTCCTTCCAGCTGGTCCTCGTACTTTCTGCATACCTCGGGGTATTCCGGGGGGTTTGTTGAAATGATATGGTTTTCAACAACCGGTGCCAATTGTTCAAACCAGAAGATGGAGATGGCCGTAAGGATCTTCCCTTTATCCGGTATTGGATCATCCATGACCACATCAAAGGCGGACATTCGGTCTGTTGCCACAATGAGGAGTTTGTTATCCACCTCATATACATCCCTCACCTTGCCCCTTTTGATAAGTGTTAGGTCTTTCAGGTCGGATTTGAATAGAATCGTTCCAGCCATAACCTATCTCCTCTCATCTCAACAGCGTATTCATTTGTCGAACAAACGCAACGGACCTGTATTATTCCCAGGTATCATTTCCCATCCTTGCGATATTGTCAAGGGTTTGAATGGTTGATGATCGGGGATAGAAGAAAATTCTTTTTTAGATTTCCTTCCTTTCTGACCGGGCAAAACGGAGCGGACGCACTGAACAATGATACGTTCAATGTATGAGGGTTTATGGATATCTATTCTGGGTGGTTTTGATGGGATCTTTGGTCCTTTCAAGATAAGCACGGTAGTATCTGAGCACCTTGTTTCGGAAGGTGACCGTTTCTTCAAACGGAGGGATACCGTTATAGGTACTTATGCGACTGGGTCCGGCGTTATATGAGGCCAAGGCCAGGCTGATATCACCTTCCTGGTTTTTCATCAATCGGGCAAAATATTTAAGACCGTATTCGATGGCTTCGCTCGGTTGAAGTCGGCTGTCGGCCCGAAGCGCCAATAATTCATTTCTATATTTATCATATAATCGCTTGCGTTTTTTCCCCAGGACCAGGGACATTCTCATCAATATGATGGATTGTTTGGCGTTTTGGAGCTTGTTTTCTTCATTAATCCGCAAGAGGGTCCTTATGGCCTCCTGTCGGATTTTCTGCTCCCTTCTGAGAAGAGATTCCGCATCCTCCAGATAATCGGGCATATGGACTTTTTGCATACCCATGCTCTTGGCGGTCTTCGGCATGATTTGGGTCAGGCCGGCCGCGCCCACATATGAGATGGCATCCGGATTAAAATTGGATTCCTGGCGGATCAATGCCACAAAAATCAATGGGTCCATCTCATATATTTGTCTGCCGTATTTTTGAAAGGCCTCGTCGAGAGTTTGTAAAAAAGGAGAAGCCTCTTCACATAGGGCTCGTTTCCAGTCGTGTTCATGACTCTCATCCTGTTTGGAATGATTGTTCCCTTGACCCAAGATGAAGGTTTTTAACACCTGCTCGGATGCCTGCTCGGTAAAGGCGTTATATACGCTGTTTACAAAACGCACATTTTCCGTAGTAAGCGGCTCCGTTTCATTTTCGACACCCTGGCATATGTTAAAAAAATACGCCAGAGCGTCTCTAAAACCATAATCTATTTTCTGGAAACTCTGCTCTAAAATCAGGGTCATCACCTTTTCGCTGATTTCATCATTCAACCTTTCATCCAGTTGAGGGTTGAGATTGAGTCGTGAGTGATAGGTTTTGAGTTTTTCTTGGGCCGTTACCAGATCCTTTTTATACTGGAGAACAAGATCCGCGACTATCTGAGCGTATTCCTCGGTGGTTTTATCTTTTTCCGTAATGACCAGAATCTCTTTGGCCTTTTTTAGCGAATCCTCCGCCTTTTCAAATAATTGTTTGGCCTCCAGATAGTCCGGGTCCATCAGGACGATCATCCCCAATGATTCAGCTATCTCAGGACGCATCCTTAAGATGCCTTCTTCGCCTCTGTAGGAATCATCTTGAAGACTCTTCTCAAGGGCCTCCTTGTTGTAATGAATGATGATCTCTTTCAGGAGACCGTAATCGGCAAGGCCCGCGGAAGGTAATAGAATCATTATGATCAATGCGATGAAAAGAAAGGATAGAAGGGTAGTGGTGTGATGTCTTTTGCCTTTGGGTTTCATAATATTCAGCGCCGTTTACATCTCAGGTAAAAGGATAAAATATAGTAAAATAAACAATAACTTATAAAGCGAAAAAAGTCAATCAATTGATTGGATTTAAATCCTTAAAATTTCTGATCCCGTGGCTCGTCACAATTCAATAACCTGAAAAACATACTTTATTTTGAAAAAGAAATCCCCGCGTCCCTGGATATCATTCTTGGAGAGGCATGCCATGCTATTCTAACATGCATCCAGTGGAAGGCCCATATCAGCTGGAATTACTCGATCTTGACACCATACGATCCTTCCTAGAAACGCACATTTCGCGCCCGTATTTATTGTTTTTTCGCTACGCCCGCCGCTGTGCCTGAAAAGGTCCCCGCGCCATCGTAGGTTCCCGCTGCCGCCCCATCCATCCCAATGGTCTCCCCATCCATGGTGCCTGTACCACTATAGGCTCCGCCACCATTCACCGCAGCCCCCCAATGCCCGCTGTCCCATTTCTTGATCTGGAAGTCAACGGACAGGCCGTTGCCCGTCAGGGTAACGGCCTCATCGATATATGGGGTGGCGGAATAATATCCATCTACATCATTGGTGGCCCATATTTTCGGATCTCCGCCCGATGCATTGGAAAAGAATACGACATCATTCATCATCACGGACATGGAGGAGCTGCTCCCGTAAAGATTGGCCCTGCCGATCTCGATGGCCGGAATATGAAGGGCTTCCAGCCGCGCACGGCCCGCAGAGGTGGCGGCAAGGGTTAGAAATTGATCCGTTTCAATCCAGGCCCCCACAAGCGCCGCTTGCCATGTGGAATCCGTGGGATTGAAGGTGCCGACAATCTCACCCGCTGAAACGCCGGTCATGGGGGATAGTTCATCCAGGTCGGCCCAGCCGCCCAAGACGGTGCCGTCTATTCTATTATTGACCGAGTTCCATAGGCCGGTGATATCATAACTTGCTAGCAATTGGGCTTCCAGGGAGCCGTCCGTATATTTGTCCGCCTTGAAATCAAGAGACCATGTCCCTTCGGGTGTACCGCTATAGATACCGCCGATACAATTTTGCCAGACACCCCAGGATTGATTTTGGATGGAGGCCAGACGGGCGTCCCCGTTATATAAGAGGATATCTCCTGTAATTGCGCCGGAAGGATCATAAAAGGAGCCGGAGCCGGGGGCCTGAAACCCATTATCATAATACCCGTTTAAATAGAATTCCGACTCTATTACATTCCCGCAAAGATCTTGAGGGCTGACAGCGATCCCGGCATCCATTTGTATGGGATATATGCCTCCTTCGGCCGACCACGCACCACCACCGGCATTGGGTATTCCTGAGAAACCGCCCTTGAGGATCCCTCCGGTGCCATCCGGGGCGATATATAGGTTATAGATTCTCCCCTTCACATCACCCTGAAAACGCCCTCCGAAGTATCCCTGGAAACTCCCCCCGTCCGGTGTCGTAAATGTATCGTTATAGGGGTTATAACTCTGCATGGAATCACTAAAGATCGTGGGTTGATTGACGGCGCCGTTGTTGGAGAGTTCCCTCTCTCCCAAAAGGACGATTTCGGACGGGCTTGCTGCCGTGGCCGTCCAGGGGTCACTTAGCCCGCCCAAGATCCCCTCAAAACAACTGTCCTCCCGCATGCGATAGTCATCCCATTCATAATGATCGGAATAATCGGGGTTCGGGGCAACCCCTAATGATGTCATATCAAAATCCGTTAAAGGCCCTGAAGACGAATAAGACTGCAGGGTATGGGTGGTATCATCGTGCACCCACACAGAGGCATAGAGGTTATCGTCTAATCCCCGGCGGTTATATTCTTTTCGGGTTTCAGTATCATCGGCGGTGTTATGGTAATAGGAGTTACCATCCCTGCCGTCCATGTCGTAGCGGTATGAATAGTCGGAACCATCTGAATAATAATAGTTGCCGCTTGTAACGGCTTTCAGCAGGTGATTCTCACTACCCAAATACGTGCTGAACGAAAGGTCCTGTGTCTTGCTCCAAGATCCCATGGATACGGCCTGCCATGTTCCGGAAGAGCCGTTACCATCGTAGGTGCCTAAAATCTCACCATCCAGATTTCCGATCTTGGTCAGTGTAAGGAATCGGCTACCGGTGCCGAAGGTTCCGGAGAGCCTGCCATTGCTCCATTGGCCATTGCCAAAACCCGACTGCCATATGCCGAAATCACTCTTCCACGCGCTGGCGTCATCCTGGAAACTTCCAAATTTCCCCCAACCTACAAAACCCGCCGTCCATGAAGTACTTCCTGTCGGGTTTTCAAATATATTGCCGCCGCCTTGAAACAGGTTGAATACGCCCCAGTCTTGACCATGAATACTGATCGTGGTGCCATGACCCCCTTTGCTCTTAATCCATCCATCACCTGTAAAGGTGCCAAATACCCTGTCAGACCCCATCATCCCCAGATCCAGATTGTCCTCAAGTAACGAGGCATCGATACCGCTCAGATCCGATGTGATGGTAGTCCTTGTGAACTCACCCGCCGCTTCCCATGTTCCGTCCGTGGAGATTTTTGAGCCGGCAAGGTGACCGTTCAGGATACCCGCCTCATTATTGGAATCTATGTAAATAGAGTAAGTCAGGCCTTCGATATCATCACCTGTCATTTCGCCAATGAATCCGCCGATGAATCCGGCATATGCCCCATCATCGGTCGCCTGCCGGATCTGCATCCCGAAGATCGATGGGGAGGTACCGGTGTTGTACTCCCCTTTCATTAGAAAAGGTGTGACGGTATTGGTCCAGAGACCGTTCAGATCACTGCTGAAACCGCCTCTAAGCCATCCGTTAGGGCCCAGGACGTCAAAGGGCGCGCTTTCCGCAAACAGGAGCCGGTGATCCGAGGATGGGGATTCGTCCAAAAAGGATAGATCCCCTTCCCATGTTCCGGTCACCAGTATCTCCGAAAAATAGTCCTCTTCATTTTCGCAAAATGTGATGATCCTTCCGTCTTGCAGATATTCATGCTCGATCTCATCACCTGCGCCGTTACCCCATGATTCATCACGACCATAAAGATAGTTCCCGTTTGTATCTGAAATATAGAAATACTCATAACGCTCCCCGTCAAATGGCCCCATATGATCTGATGTACTGTCATAAGGCCACGAGGTCTCATTGGGGTTAAAATAGGTACCTTGGGAGGCCGTTCCAGAGATCAGGCGAAAGACGATGCCATCAAAGAGGACTTCCATGGGCGGTGGTGTCTCATCGGGGATTTCCGGAGGGATATAGAGGATGGCCGTATCAGTGGTTATCGCATCCATGGGATATGGGTCCGCAAGCAGGGGTTCCATGGTGTCCATTTCCGCAGGAAAAGGCTCCATAAGAAAGGACTCCATGATATGGGGATCCATCGGATAAGGTTCTGTGGAAAACGAATCAGAGAGAACTGGCTCCATGACTCCAGGTTCACCTATTTCAGTATCAAAGGCATTCTGATCATCCGGTTGGGGCGCTGCCATGAGTGGATCTTCACCTGCGGGGTCGAGATGCAAAGGCTCCGGCGCATTTTGACCGTCAATAAAGGTCTCCGCTTCAGTTTCCTCGGTCATGATTGCGTCGGGTTCATTCGGCTCCGGACCCGGGGGATCGGTTTCAGCCGGCTGGGTATCCGGTTCACCGGGGAGATCCTCTGCCGGTGTCTGTTCGTCCGGACCTTCTTCCCCCTGGGCGGTGTCTTTTGGCCCCTCATCTCCAGGTCCCATGTCATTGGGCTCTTCTTCCACAGCCTCAGCCGGAGAAGACTCGGAAGCCTCTTCTCCATTTTCATTTTCAGTGACACCCTCATCATTGTCCTGATTCCCTTCACTTTCATTCTCCACAGTATCCGAATCATCATCTGTATCGCTTTTATCCTCTTCTTTTTCAGGGGGCGCGGTATCCCCTTCATGCTGCTCTATTTCTTGATCCGTTGCCGGTCTTAAAACAGGGGGTTGATCCGGTCCGGTCACGAGCATGGTCTGTCCCGCGCTGATTTCTCTGATATCATCGGGCCGATGGAGGCTATAACAATACCCGATCCCTTCTTTAAATATCGATCCGGTGATGCCCCTTTGATGAAATGTAAAGAAATCCGTCCCTCGAACACCCACTATGGCCGTGGGCGTATGCACCTCGAATCGATTTCTCTTTTTCAAGCCGAATAATCTTCCAAGGGTCTTCGTAACCTTGCTCTGAATTTTTCCGCGATACAGGTTGATAACGCTGCTTAACTGGTCCTGTTTGATAACATATTCGGTAATCTTTATGCGTGTACTCGATGCCAGCCGTAGAATACTCCCGTCCTCGAATAGGATCTCGGCCTTTGATCGGCTTTTGGTTCGTATTATATCCCCCATGAATATGGGGGTATTGATCTCCGCTGAAAAGGCGGCCTCTCCATCCCTGGTTATATCCACACGCCCTTCCAACTGGGTGATCTTACCGACGGTTGCCCCTTCGGCGGCCAACGAGGAATGTGCGGTCAAAGCAAGTCCAAAAAAAAGAATGACAAGATATTTCATGATCATGCCTCCATGATGATGGTCCATATGAATGGGCAGGATAAAACAACTTCTTTTCTGGAAATCGGCAAAAATGGAGAGAAGCTTGAAAGGAAAAAAGCGGTCAGCCATCAGCTTTCAGTCCCGCCTTGTGGGACCAAAACCATCAAAACCGAATAGTCGACGATTAGCTGATTGCGGAATGTTCCATCCGGGAAATATTTGTTTCCGGATGGAGCCTGATTAGAAACGATATTCCATACCCAATGAATATACATCCTTTTCATAGTCATAGGCCCAGATATTGGAGTCGGCTCTTGTTCGTGAATATTGGGCGATGATCGTTACGTTTTCATGCATATCAAAGGTTAATCCACCCGAGAAGGTATGTGTATCATCTTCTCTGATTATATCGAAAACCGGATGGTGATTGAGATATTCCTGATGAAAAGACTGTCCGTTTACCTGGAACTTCATCCGGTCCATCAGGGGAATGATCATATTCAGGGATAATTTGTGTCCTTCATTATCCCAATATATCCCATTCGTGTCCTGTTCCACGTAATCATAACGAAGGTTAAAGAAGGCATCCCTAGTGAAGATCCATATCCAACTAACATATGTATTGAGATCCTTTGAGTCCCTGTCTTCTTCAGTCGTCAAGGGGTCTTTGAAATATTCATTCCATGTGTTACCGACAAATAATTCCAGCATGTGATTTTGGGCAAAGGCAGCCCGAAAGAGCGGACCATAGCCTGCCGAACCCATATACTTTTCATAATCCGGCTGACGGAGGTAGACATAGGATCCGCTTACGGCCAGGTTGAGGGAAAACACGCTGAAATGATAACCCGGTGTGAAGGTCAGGCTGTTGGCAATGGTATCGTGGGTATGGGTATTTTTTTGATGAAGGCTTGATAAGAGTGCATACTGGGCATTGAACAGCCAGGGGCTATTAAAAACAGGGACGTAACTCACCCGAAACGAGCTGTTTCCGACCCCGCTTTTTTCTTCCCCTCCGGTCCATGTGTAGGACTCATCCGTCCACTTGCCTAACATATTGGTATCATATTGGCCCGTGAATCCAAGGGTGAAACGCAGTGACCTTTCCATAAACATCCTTTTGGACACCATATCCAGATATTGTCTCGCAAAACCGGCCAGATCGGATTGAGGATCATACACCATTGCCGATTGAAAACGTTCCCGGGCCTGCTCAAGTTTTCGTTCCTTTAAATAGGCAAGGGCGATTTGAACATCCGCGGCCTGGGATATGGATGGGTCGATCAATTTAGCGACCTCAAAGGATTCCACCGCATCCATATTTTCTCCTTCCCTTAAGAGCCATTGGCCTTTCAAAAAGGCTGTCCTGGCGGGTAAAACACCCTGTTCTTCCGCCATATGGATCCATTTTTTCGTCTCTTCCAGGTTGTTGAGTTGCAAAGACACATCGATCAACTCCAGCAAGGCCTCTTTGATCTTGGGGGTAAGGGTCACGGCCTCCTGAAACTGCTTGGCCGCATTTTCATAATCCATGATCTGCTTATAGGCCAGGCCTAAAAAGAAGGCGGGTATTGAAGCGCCAGGATCTTCCTGCCTGGCCTTGAAAAGCATCTCCACCGCCTCTTCATAGCTTTCATCCTGATAAAGGAAGATACCCTTTTGAAGGGTGTTCGGATTTTGACAGTATCCGTTCAGACTTGGATAGAGAATTGAAAAAGAAAATAAAAACGACAAGAAAAAGCCCCTTATTCCCTTAGTGGTCATAGGATCTCCTTATAGGACGAAGATGTTCCGAAATGAGACCAAGCAAATAGCTTGCAGAATTGATGATTGCAAATTTCTTACCGAAAAAACTGTTCCGATAAAAAAGACCCTCGACACCTTGACATAAGGCGGAAGCGAACTTATTTTTTTAACGATTAGATTGATCCAATTAAAAAAATCTCAATATTAATTAATTTGATATATTTCTAATTGATTATCGATAGGAGGAACGCGACATATGCGTCTCGATAAACTGACATTGAAAGGCCAGGAAATGATACAGGCTTCCCAACAGACCGCTGAACGATTCGGACACCAGCAGATCGAGCCTGAGCATTTATTGACGGCCATTTTAGAACAAAAAGAGGGGGCCATCCCTCCATTATTGGGAAAGATAGGGGCCAACGCGGAGTATCTGAAAAAGGAGGCCCACGAGGCCATTGAAAAAATACCCAGGGTTTCCGGAACGGGATATGGTCAGGCCTACATTTCGCCACGGACCAAGGCTGTCCTGGAATCGGCCTTTCAGGAGGCCGAGCAGATGAAAGATGAATACGTGAGTCTGGAGCATATCCTTTTGGCTATCTCGGATGAGAAGGGGAGTGAAGCGGGACGGATACTGAATGAATCTGGTATTACACGGGAAGCCATTTTCAAGGTGTTGGTGGATATCCGGGGTGGTCAGCGGATAACCGATCAAAATCCGGAAGATAAGTACCAGGCCCTGGAGCGTTTTGGACGGGATCTCACCGAGATCGCTTCCAAGGGAAATCTGGATCCGGTGATCGGGCGGGATGATGAGATCCGGCGGATCATCCAGGTCCTTTCAAGACGAACGAAGAATAATCCCGTTCTCATCGGTGAACCGGGTGTGGGTAAGACCGCCATTGTGGAAGGTTTGGCCCAGCGTATCGTACAGGGTGATGTGCCGGAGACCTTGAAGGATAAGCGTGTTGTGGCCCTCGATATGGGCGCTTTGATTGCGGGGGCCAAATACCGCGGTGAATTTGAAGACCGGCTCAAGGCGGTGCTTAAGGAAGTAACGGACGCCCATGGCGAGATCATCCTTTTTATTGATGAGATGCACACCTTGGTGGGTGCCGGTGCGGCTGAAGGGGCCGTGGACGCCTCCAACATGTTAAAACCGGCTCTTGCCCGAGGTGAACTCCGGGCCGTAGGCGCCACCACCATCAAGGAGTATCGGAAACACATTGAAAAAGATGCAGCCCTGGAGAGGCGGTTTCAACCGGTGATGGTGGAAGAGCCCACCGTGGAGGACACCATCTCCATCCTGCGCGGGCTCAAGGAGAAGTACGAGGTCCATCACGGTGTAAGGATCCAGGATTCCGCTCTGGTGGCGGCGGCCACCTTGTCTCATCGTTATATTACGGATCGCTTTCTGCCGGACAAGGCCATTGACCTGATTGATGAGGCCACATCCAGGCTGCGGATCGAGATCGACAGCATGCCCGCTGAAATCGATGATGTGCAGAGGAAGATCACCCAGCTTGAGATTGAGAAAGAGGCCTTGAAAAAAGAGAAGGATAGGGCATCCAAGGACCGGCTGGAAAAGATTGAAAAAGAACTCAAGGAACTCAAATCCAGCACTGACGAGATGATCAAACATTGGAAGATGGAGAAGGATGCCATCTCCAAGATCAGGAGCATCAAAGAAAAACTGGAGGCCACCCGGTCGGCGGCACAGGTAGCGGAGCGGGATGGTGATCTTTCAAAGGCGGCGGAACTCAAGTACGGCAAGCTCATTGAACTGGAAAGGGGCCTTGAAGAAGAAAACCGAAGGTTTGCTGAACTCCAGTCCGGAAAGAAGATGCTCAAGGAGGAAGTGGACAGCGAGGATATTGCCGAGGTAATCGCCAAATGGACCCATATCCCTGTTTCTAGGCTTATGGAAGGTGAAAAAGAGAAATTGCTCAAGATGGAGGATCGCCTTGGACAGCGCGTGGTCGGACAGGAAAAAGGGATCATCGCCGTGGCCAATGCCGTACGACGGGCCAGATCCGGACTTCAGGACCCGAATCGCCCCATTGGTTCATTTATTTTTTTGGGGCCCACCGGAGTGGGGAAAACGGAACTTGCCAGGGCATTGGCCCAGTTTTTATTCGACGACGAACAGTACATGATCCGGGTGGACATGTCCGAGTATATGGAGAAACACTCAGTGGCGAGACTCATCGGCGCACCGCCGGGGTATGTGGGATATGATGAGGGTGGATATTTGACAGAGGCGGTAAGGCGTCATCCATACTCGGTGGTCCTCTTTGATGAGATCGAAAAGGCCCATCCGGATGTATTTAACGCCCTGCTCCAGATTCTGGACGATGGGCGGATGACGGATGGGAAAGGGCGAACCGTGGATTTCAAGAACACGGTCTTGATCATGACCTCCAATGTGGGGAGCCAGTGGATCACCGAACTGGGCGGGAAAGACAGCAAAGAACTTGAAAAACGGGTCATGGAGGCCATGCGAAATACCTTTCGGCCTGAATTCCTCAACCGGATCGATGAAACGGTTATCTTTAATTCCCTAGGTACTGAAGAGATCAAAAAGATCGTGGATATCCAGATGGGGTATTTGCGAAAACGATTGGCGGACAATAAGATCACATTGGAACTTACGGACCGGGCCAAGGATTATTTGGCCAATACGGGGTTTGACCCTGTATACGGGGCCAGGCCGTTGAAAAGGACCATTCAGCATCTGATCCAGGACCCATTGGCCATGAAGATCCTTGAAGGCAGTATTAGCGAAGGAAGTCATGTGTCCGTGGATGTTAAAGATGGGCAGGTGATCTTTGCTTAACCCGATTTACCATTCCAAGCCAGAAAAGCATCGACAAATCGATTCATTTTAGAACCTATGGGGCCTTAAAGGTTCATTATGGACTTTTAAGGCCCTTTTTGATTCTTTTTTCCTTCAATATTGGCAAAAAATATTATATCTGATAAGACATTATTGTATGGTATCACACCTGTCCAAAAATGATATTCGGGGGTGCGGGGATCTCTTTTCAAGTTCACACCCGAAAATCGACGTTGCTTTTTGTTCGCCCTCATCACCGCGACGAATCGAATCTATTTTGGACACCGATGGTATATAACATGGTTATCGAACCGTTTTTTGAGGATATTTTATAAAAATAAAAGAGGATCATTTGCCCCAGAAGCATGATCAACGAACCTTGGAGTCCCGATGCATCATGGGTACACATTTCGATTTTGTCCGGTTTGCGGCGCAAAATTGATTTCTTCCACCTTGAAGGAATTCGAGCCGGCCCGGTTGGTTTGTTCTCAATGTCACTTTATATTTTATCTTGATCCGAAGCTTGTGGCCTGTGTGATTGTGGAGATGAACGGAAAGATCGTTCTTCTCAAACGAGCCATAGAACCCCAAAAAGGGAAATGGGTGGTTCCGGGAGGGTATGTGGATCGCGGTGAAGTGGTCGATGCGGCAGCCCTTCGGGAAACCAGGGAGGAATGCGGGATTGACATTCGAATAAAAAGGCTTTTGGGTGTTTATTCCTACCCGGGGACGGTCGAGGCCATGGTCTTTTATATTGCCGAATATACAGGTGGAGACCTGGTAAACGGGGACGAGGTATTCGAGGCAAAACTGGTTGAACCGAATGTCATTCCATGGGAAGACCTTGCTTTCCAAAGTACGACAGACGCCTTAAAAGATTATTGTTCATTTCGAGGTGTAAAACAATGAGAGGAGAAAAAAGAAAAGATGACCTTAAAACCCGAAAAAATTGATGCGTTAAGTCCTGAGAGATACCGAGGCATTATGGAAAGATCCATGGAGGATATTCACGCGATCTATGAAGATACGCGTCGAATCGTGGAGGACATCAGGGATAACGGCGATGCGGTCACTTTAGCGCATTATAAAAAGCATAAATCCAACATCACCGAGGCCGACCTAGAGGTGACGGAAGAAGAGATTGAAGAGGCCTATAAGCATGTGGGCCCCAGGATCGTTGAATGTTTGAAGATAGCGGCAGAAAACATTATCAAATTTCACCGGGCCCAAAAGGAAAGGGACATGTGGTCCATAGAGATATCGGACGGCATCCTGGCGGGCCGTGTCACAAGGGCCATGGATAGCGTGGGTTGCTATATCCCCGGGGGAACGGCGGCTTACCCCAGTTCCATACTCATGACAGTGCTCCCCGCAAAAGTGGCAGGGGTCCGGAAGGTGGTGGCGGTGACCCCACCCAATAAAGGGATGGTTGCCAATCCTTATACCCTGGTGGCCGCTGATGTCGCGCAATGTGATCGAATCTTCAAGGTGGGAGGTCCCTGGGGCGTGGCCAGTATGGCATATGGTACACAAACCATCCCAAAGGTGGACAAGATCGTAGGACCCGGTAACAAGTATGTCACGGCGGCCAAGATGGCGGTCTATGGTCAGGTGGATATCGATTCACCCGCTGGCCCGAGCGAGGCCCTCATTCTTGCAGATGAGAGCGGCAATGCCGAATATATAGCCGTGGATTTCCTGTCACAGATCGAGCATGATCCCGATTCCGCGGCCGTGCTGGTCACCACTTCGGAAAAGCTGGCAAAAGATGTCTGCGAGCGGATCAATAAGGAATTTGAATTCTTGCCCAGGAAAGAGATCTTTGAATCATCTTTGAATAAACATTCTTATGTTCTTGTGGCGAAAGATATGGAACAGGCCATTGATTTTACGAACGAGTATGCCGCTGAGCATCTACAGATCATGACCAGGGAGCCTTTTATCACATTGAATAAGATCCGGCATGCCGGGTCGATCTTCCTGGGACCTTATGCCCCGGTGCCCGTGGGCGATTACGCATCAGGGACCAACCATGTCCTGCCCACAGGCCAGTGTGCCCGTATGTTTTCAGGTTTATCCGTGGATGACTTTATCAAAAAGCCGACTTTTCAATATCTGAGTAAGGAAGGTCTAGCCAGCCTCAAGGATGTGGTCGTGACACTGGCCGAGGCGGAGGGCCTGCCTATTCACGCAAAGGCCGTAAAGACAAGGTTTCAATAGTATGTGCGGATCCTCTTTGATTTTTGGTATGATCTTAGATTTTTGAAAAACTTTGGCCAAATTCATGGATTCCGCGATCAAGTCGCGGAATGACCAATATCGTTCACGGTTACGGAACAGTAACTTGTCATTTTTGTTTTTTGCCCGTCATTCCGCGACTTGATCGCGGAATCCAATGTTTGATGGTCTCGTAAAAAGTCGTCACCCCGGTCCCGTATCAAGTATGGGATAGACTACAGCCTGGGTCCAGAGTTCCTATAACTATTTGAAAAGACTGGATTCCGGCCTTCGCCTGTCTGCGTGCGGACACGCACAGGCAGGCCGGAATGACCAAAACAGGTGTTTTCCGCCTTTTATGAGACTGTCAATATTTGGGTTTTGAAAAGATCTGAATTGTTACGATTTTTGAAGGATTTTTTTGATAGCGGCATGGCCGCGTTATGGAAATCCAACCAATACAAGGATTTTATTAAAGGAGGAGATAAGGATATGGCGGATATAAAAGGATATAACATGCCTGATGAGCTTTATTATCATAAGGATCATAGCTGGGCGCGCGTGGAAGGTAAGAAGGTCACGGTTGGGATGACGGATTTCTTTCAAAAAGAGGCCGGCGATATTGTATTTATTGATCTACCTGAAGAGGAAGATGACGTCTCGCAGGGGGAGGTTTGCGGCAAGATCCAATCACGGAAGTGGATCGGTAAACTGGTGGCGCCGATCTCCGGTGAGATCGTGGAGATCAATGAAGACCTGGAAGAGGATACCAGCCTGATTAATAAAGATCCTTATGGCGAGGGTTGGATCTTGGTCATTGAGGCCGAAGACCTGGACTCGGAACTGGAAAGCCTCATGCAGGGTGAAGCCGTTGTCCATTTTATCGAGGAAGAGATCAAGGTCGCGGAGCAGGAAAAGGCCAAGGCCTAAATACTGGATACTGGATGCTTGTATGAAACTTTAAGGAATCCATAGATCGTTTGTCTTGGGTATAAGCCTTTTCCGTCATTCCGGCGGAGGCCGGAATCCAGTATTTCCAATGGCTTGTGGACCCAGGCCTTCGCCGGGGTGACAACATCGTTTCATTTTCGTTCAATCCGGGTTTTTTACCCAGCACCATTGGCGGATGCCGGATACTCCAGTGACAGTATCCAGGAGCACGTAACGTCTTTGCCTATAAAGAGGGCTAGCATCCAGCATCCAGAAACCAGTATCTCAGATCATTCCCGCTAAAGGTCGAACCTGTTTCAGTCTCGGTTGTCAAAACCGTCATTTACCCGATGAGTTATATCATGCCTACCTTTTGGCGTCTTTTTAAGGATCTATCAAGGCCCCTCACCACTGCTGAGGGGCTTGCCGTTGATGATGCGTTACCGCATGCGGTGGAGTATCACCAATCACCCCCTATTCTTCATCTTTATACCTTCAGGCCATCCGCGATCGTGGGAAAGTATCAGGACATCCAGGCTGCGCTGAGATTGGATCGCTGCCGGGATCTGGGCATAGAATATAACCGGCGGAGTACGGGCGGGGGAACCGTGATTATGGGGCCGGAGATCGTGGCCCTTGGTTTGGGTATCAACGCCGATTATCCGGAGCTCCCGAGGGGAATCGGGGGCCTGTTTGAAACCCTGAGCCGCGTTTTGAAGGATGCCTTGAGGGTGTTTAACGTTCAGGCTCAATTTCGCCCCAAAAATGATCTTGAAGTGAACGGGAAGAAGATCGCGGGTCTATCAGCGGCTGGCGAGACGGGAAAGAGCCTGCTTTTTCATACCAGTCTTCTTGTGAATTTTGACATTCCCTTGATGTTGGATATTATGAACAGCCCTGTCATTAAACTTCAGGATAAAGGTTATAACTGTTTCAGCCAGCGTATGACCACCATTTATCAGGAAACAGGTCGAGCCGTACCCGTGGCGCAGGTGGTTCAGGCGATTCAGGAATCATTTGAAGAGCATTTTAAGGTAAGATTCAAAGATGACGTCCCTGATAATTGGGAACAAGAGACCATTGATCGCCTGATTCAGGAAAGATTCACCAACCCGGAATGGATCTTTTCCCATAAGCATCCTCGGACCCGGATGGGTGTCGGCCGCGTTAAGACAAGGGGGGGGCTTTTGGAGATTTATTTGACCCTGGCGGGCGGCTCCATAGAGAATGTCATGATCACAGGGGATTTCTTTTCCACATCAGCGGATATTGCGCGCCTGGAAAACACGCTCAAATGGACATCGTCCCGACGGGAAAAGATTGAACAAAATCTGGCGGCGGTCTGGCATGATGATATGATCTACGGCTTGGATGTGGGGGTACTTACGGATGCCATACTCGTTGCCAAAGAAAATCAAGTCAGATTATAAAACGGTATAGGGTGTAAGGTTTACGGTATACGGTATACGGTTTAAGGCCTTAAACCGTAAACTGTATACCATATATCGTAAATTATTTGAAAATGAAGAACATGAAACTGGAAAGCCCTGAATTTGTCAAAGCAAGCCATGCCACGGCCATTTCACTCGGATTGATGCAGGGAAGGATGTACCGGGGAGCGGTCAATAGGTGCGTGAATCTTCTGGTCCATTTTGAGGAAGGGTGTTCCGCCAATTGCGCCTATTGCGGGCTGGCCAAAAAGCGTCCCGGGACCTATGGAGATAAAAGCTTCATCCATGTGGCCTGGCCCGTTTATTCCCTGGAGCAGGTTGTCGATGCCATCAACATGGCCCCGGCATATGTCAAGCGGACCTGCATCTCCATGATCACCAACGGAAAATCGCGTCAAGCTACCTTCGATATGGCCCGGACGCTCATCCGCGATACAAGGATTCCTTTATCCGTGCTGATCGCCCCCACGATCTTAAAAAAAGAGCATTTGCAAGGCTTTAAGGATATCGGGGTGGACAAGATCGGGGTCGCCGTTGATCTGGCCACGCCTGAGCTCTTTGATCAATACCGCGGCAAAGGCGTATCCGGCCCTCACAAATGGGATTGGTACTGGCATACCATTGAGGAGGGCCGTGAGATATTCGGCCCCCTTCAAGTGGGGGCCCATCTCATGGTCGGTATGGGAGAGACCGAGCAGGAGATGGTCTCTATCATGGATAGGTTATGGCAGATGGGTGTGTCCAATCATCTGTTTTCATTTTTTGCCGAAAAGGGGTCCACGCTCCAGGATCGACCCCAACCTCCGTGGCCGGTCTACCTAAGAATACAATTGGCCCGGTATCTTATTGAAGAAGGTTTGAGTCGTTTCAGCGACATGGATTTTGACGGCCACGGCCGTATCTCGGATTTTGGCTTGGATGGTGATTCATTAGACGAGATCATTGACCATGGTGTCCCTTTTATGACCACTGGTTGTCATGGGGACGACGGTCGCGTGGCCTGTAATCGTCCATTCGGTAATTGTCTGCCCGATGTGAAGCAATGGAATTATCCTTATGCGCCGAATCAGGAAGAATTAAATCTGATTCGGAAAAATATTTTTCATGTTGAATAAGCTTAATGGGGTACATTGACATCCTCTCTTCCGACGCATGGAAGGCAGAGGAGGTAGGGGGTGCTTGAACACATTGCTTAATCATTCCCCTCCCCATGTGGGAGGGATTAGGGGGCGATGTTGTTGACTTATTAATCTCCCAATTTAGGCACAGAAGCCTCTGCCGTCATTCCGGCGGAGGCCGGAATCCAGGGTCTCCGGAATCTTCTAGACCCCGGCCTCCGCCGGGGTGACGACCGGGCCGATAAGATTTCCCTTAAGTCAACAACATTTGGGTTAGGGGGAGGGGGGTTAGGTTTAACTGAAGGAAATTTATTGAAGCCTTTAAAGCCCCTGATGTGTATCAGAAAAGCATAAAAAACAAAAATAAAGGAAAAATATTTTGACATTGGCCAAAAAACTAATTATATGGTAATATTTTTCTCGTTGGGCCGTTAGCTCAGTTTGGTAGAGCAGCGGACTTTTAATCCGTTGGTCGTGAGTTCGATTCTCGCACGGCCCACCATTCATAAAATCGCTTGGCGATTTTATATAGAAAAAGTACGTCCCCATCGTCTAGCCCGGTCCAGGACACAGGCCTTTCACGCCTGCGACAGGGGTTCGAATCCCCTTGGGGACGCCATCCATTATACAGGGGGATTAACTCAGTGATGAGTTAATCCTTTTTTTATTGCAATGAACCAGGACATTTTAACCTGAGTGTTACCGAAGGTCCCCCGGACTTCAGCGGGACGACAGGGGTTCGAATTGCTTTGGGTAATCATGTGGATGGACTGATATGGGTCAGCGCGGGAGGGTAAT
>JAFGGA010000138.1 GCA_016930835.1 Deltaproteobacteria bacterium | reverse complement strand
GATATCAATACGTTACATGCATGTCCCCTGTGAATAACCAATTTTTTCTATATGGCCCCAAATATTTTGGCAAACTTGGGTTAAAGATTTGATCGCATTTGGAATATGATCTCCTTGTGCTTATATGCGGCTTGACAACCTATCATTCAGGATTTAATAAGAAAATATACTGTCCGGTTATTCATATCAAACAAGGAGACCGATCGAAGATGATAGCATTAGGCATTTATGGAAGCCCAAGGAAAAATGGAAATAGCGACCAGCTTTTGGATCGGGCGTTGGAAGGCGCGGCTTCAGAAGGGGCCGAAATATTTAAGGTCTACGCACGTGACCTAAAAATGGACGGATGTCATGAGTGTGGAGGATGCGATAAGACCGGGATTTGTATTGTAAAGGATGATATGCAGAATGTCTACCCCTTATTGGAAAAGGCCGATGTCATATTCCTGGCCTCACCAATCTTCTTTTACAACCTCTCCGCCCAGGTCAAGGCCCTGATCGATCGATCTCAGGCCATGTGGTCGAAAAGGATGCTGGAAAAAAGCGCGGAAGAAAGGAAATCTTACGATAGCGGCAAAGGGTATCTGATTGCCGTTGGTGCCACTCGAGGGCAAAACCTTTTTGACGGGGCCCAGCTTACGGCACGCTATTTTTTTGATGCCCTGGATATGAGTTATGAGGGGGGCATATTTCTCCGACGTATGGAGAAAAAGACGGCCATTCAAGAAAACCCTGAAACCCTTGAAGAGGCATTTGATTTGGGGAAAAAAGCCGTTTCAGGTTGAGCAACGATCCTCATGAATTGCTTCAGATTCCGTGTTCAGGCCTTTATATGGATATTTCATTGAACCGCGGAATAAAGAACCGGGAATATTGACATACTCGTAAAAAGTCGTCACCCCCGCGAAGGCCGGGCTCCAGAGCCCATGTAACTACCTGAAAAGACTGGATTCCGGCCTTCGCCGGAATAACAAAAATACGTATTTTCCGACTTTTTACGAGATCGTCAATATTGAATTTCGAAAAAAAATGCATCATGATTCTTCGATTCCTTGTTCAACATTCGATATTCAATAACATTAAAGGGATATCATCATCCAGGAACCCACCATACCCACCGGGCTTTTTCTTCTCTTTTCCAGGGCAATGGCCTTTTTCACCATTTTTGCCGAAGGAATTTTTGTCCTCGCTTTGGTAAAGGTACTGGATCAATTCAAGACATCCACCCCAAAAAAAACACGAACCATCATCCCGGTGATCTTCTTTCTCCTTTTATTCATCCTTCTTTTCTTTGGTGAAGATATCAGCGGACTAATCGTGAGATATGATAGAGGTTACAATCTCCTTACATACAGGGTGATTGTATGGGACCTTCTGGCAACCCTCTATGCCCTGCTGGAAGGTATTATCTGCCTCCTTGCCGCTCGAGTTTATCAACAGCTTAAGGGGGGCCTTTCAAACAACACGATGAACAGCCAAGACAACCCTGAAATCTCCCGCCCAATCTATCATATTGGGATGATGACAGCGGCCTTCACCATTGTTTTTTGCCTTTTCGAATATTCCGCCATAACGGTTGCGGTGAATAACCGGCTTTCCAGTTCAGGCATCCTGAGTATGGCCCGTTTTTATCGAATCATCATGGGATGGCTCTGGACGGCCTTTGAGGTCATATTGGCTGTTATTTTGATTAGGATTTTATATTCTTTTCCCAGTGAATTGAGAAAAAGTGGCTAAGGTTTCCAGGGTTCAAGGATTCCAGGATTCGAGTGTTTGGCTTAAACGATAAAGTTTTTCACTTGACACCTTGACTCCTGGAATCCTGATCATAAATCGGCTAATTTGGAGATGATCCCACTTTTATTGATAAAAAAACCCCCGGAGATAATACATCATGCAGGTGATTGAAAATGCCCTTTTATGGTTGGTCCAACATTTTAACACGCCCCGATACATGTTTCACACAAAGTTACAGGCATTGGTTTGGAGCCTTGCAGATATCGTGCTGGTATTCGCGTTTCTTAAGATCATTGACCGGATGAAGAGAAAGGAAGGTCGTAAAGGGATTACCGTAAGATTCTGGTTTCTCTACTGCACGGCCGGCCTCAAAATCATCCCCTTCTTTTTTGGGACGCCCGAAATGTTTATATCTCTTGATTTTTTGATATGCGGCCTGCAATATGCGATCCTTGTCTATACCATAATTGTCGATCGGAAGACCTTAATGGCTTTGCCCCAGCACTGCCGAAATATTGGTCCTTAATTTTTCAAGCCCTCCCCTTGCAAGTGCCGTTTTTCCAAACCTCTTATCAAATGCCTCCTGGTCCATCTCGAATAGTTCATGAACAGGCGGCAGCACAATCCTCCTTGAGTCCCCGCCGGAGTTGAATGGACAAACCTCCTGGCATCGGTCACATCCCCAAAAACAATCGCCCATTCTTTTTGCGTCTTCAAGGTCAACAGGACGTTTGTCCTCTATCGTTTTATAGGAGAGACATTTCGAGGCGTTTAATAAAAAGGGCCGTTCAAGCGCCCCTGTGGGGCATGATTCAATACAAGCCTCGCATGATCCACATTGATTTTCAATCGGTTCAACGGGTGAAAAATCCAATGAAGCGGTAGTTAATATTTCGGCAAGATAAAAAAAAGAGCCGACGCCCGGAATGATCAACATATTATTCTTTCCGATAAAGCCGATCGCCGAAGATACCGCGAAACTCCTCTCCATCATGGGTGCGGAATCCACGCAGATCCTTGTCTTACCTGGATGGAAGCCACCCACAAAAGCCGCCAAATCCCGGCAGAGTCTTTTTAGATCTTGGTGATAGTCCTCCTGTTGAGGACGGCTGTATCTGGCGGCCGTGAATCCATCGGGAGCACAAGGCTTTTCAGAAGGGTAGCGGTAGGCCAGGGTGATGATGGTTCGACATCCCGGTAATAGGAGAGAGGGATCGGCACGGATCTCCAAATGCCTTTCAAGCCAAGTCATATCGGCGTGTTTTCTGTTGAACAACCATGAACGAAAGGCATCGAGATACAATGGACGTGTCGGTCTTGCAAACCCGACCTTGATAAAGCCGAGTTCTTGAGCATACTGGATGATTCGGGCGGGCATTATTTAAACAAGGGTTCGTTCAGATCATAAGGTGTTAAACTTTCAAACCCATCCGGTGTCACATATAATGTTTGTTCAAATTGTGCGGAAAGAGATCCATCATTGGTCACGGCCGTCCAGTTATCCCCCAGGATGTGCAACTCCTTGCGTCCCAAATTGATCATGGGCTCGATGGTAAAGACCATTCCGGGGACGAGTTTGATGCCTCTTCCCTTTACACCGTAATGAGGCACCTGGGGTGCCTCATGAAACTCAAATCCCACGCCGTGGCCGACAAATTCTCGGACAACCGAACACTCGTGCTTCTCCGCGTATTTTTGGATGGCCCACCCGATATCTCCAATCGTATTGCCGGGACGAACCATGGCCATTCCGGCCTTTAGACTTTCACGGGCGATACGCACGATCTTACGGGCCTTGGCGCTGGGTGTCCCCACAAAATAGGTCTTGCTCGCATCCGCATAATAACCATCCAATATGGAGGTGACGTCGATATTAACGATATCACCGTCCTTAAGGTCGCGTTCCCCCGGGATGCCGTGACATATCTCCTCATTTACGGAGATACAGACGCTTTTGGGAAATCCTCGATAATTAAGACATGCCGGAACGGCATGGTTTTTTAGCGTAAATTCGTGTACAATGGCATCCAACTGCTTTGTCTTGACACCAGCCTTAATATGCTGCTCAGCCAGATCAAGGGTCCGGACAACCAGATCTCCGGCTTTTTTCAAGGCTTCAATATCCGAGATCTCCTTCAATCGAATATTGTATTTGCGAAAATATTCCTGTTTTAGATCCTTGGGCAGAGCGTTATTTTCGACCAAACAGCATTTTTTATACTTTAAACCGCTGCCGCACGGGCATGGATCATTTCTTCCGACTTTCATCTATTTGTCCCCCAGCGTACCGAAATGCCGTATTCGCGCTATTCTTACCTTTTTTGACCGTGAATTGCAATGATATTTAAGGAAAATCCAGCATCTTTCTGGAATTCCATGGCGCAAATTTCAATAAAAGCAACATCCCCGGGATGGCGATCAAAGCGCAGGTTATGAAAAAAAACTCCCATCCCATATATTTTGCCAGAAAACCTGTCGGGGCGGAAGCAACTACCCTCGGAAAGGCCATGAAACTCGTTAACAAAGCGTATTGCGTGGCCGTAAATCTTTTATGGGTAATGCTCGCCATAAAGGCCATGAAAGCCGCCGTACCCATACCACTGCTCAGGTTTTCAAAGGCAATAACGGAGGATAATACCGGTATACTGGGCCCAATCCTAGCCAAAAAAGCAAAACAGGCCGTTGATAAGCCCTGAAGGACTCCGAATATCCAAAGGCTCCGGTTGATGCCGAGACGAACCATAAGACCACCGCCGATGAAAGCCCCGGCAATAATCGCCCAAAGCCCGAATATTTTGACAACCGTTCCGATTTCAGTCTTTGTAAAACCGATATCGAGATAAAATGGGGCGGTAATGGCACTGGCCATGCTATCACCGATTTTATAAAGAAGAATAAACGCCAACATCCATAAGGCACTATCCCGTTTAAAATATTCTATAAAAGGCTGGATAACAGCTTCTTTTAAAGTTTCGGGTATACCGGCCGTGATAAGTGGTTCAGGCGTGAAAAGCGTCGTCATGATTCCGATAAACATACATGAAGCCATTACAAGATATACCATGGACCAGGGCATAAAATCCGCCATGATCAACCCACCTCCCCCGGCAAGCATGGTCCCCAAACGATAACCGAAAATATAAAGCGATGACCCCAAACCCAGCTCTTGATCAGGAAGATCTTCTCTTCGATAGGCGTCAATGACAATATCTTGCGTGGCGCTGAAAAAGGCCACGGACATCGCCATGATAACCATGATCCAGAAGTGGTTGACTGGATCTGAAAGACCAAGTCCCAGGATCGAAATCATCAGGATGACTTGCGCCATGAACAACCAACCTCGACGACGACCCAGGATGGGTAGCGTGTATCGATCCATAACGGGTGCCCATATGAATTTCCATGTGTATGGAATCTGCACCAGGTTGATCAAGCCTATAATCGTAAGATCCACACCCGCATCCTTCATCCATGTCTGAAGAACACTCATGGTCAACAGAAGGGGCAATCCACAGGAAAAGCCCATAACAAAGGCCACAATCATACGTCGGCTTAAAATGATCTTGATGATGTTTTGATTTCGGTTAGGCACTACTTCTCGCTTACCAGGAAAGTATTGGGATCAAGCCTGACACTCGCATCAGGCATCACAGGGTTATCATGGTCCTTCAGGATCTTTAAAAAGATCCCTGTCTGCGTAGGTTGTAATTGGATGATAATACTGAAAAGATCATCCATGGTGTTGCACGGATAGGGGATACCCCGTTCATTGACGTCCGTAATATGCCGATGGGACAGGGCCGAAAACCATATCTCTACCTGGTAGTCAATGGCTATCGACTTGAATCCATCGAAGACCTCTCTCGATGTGCCGGTAAAATCAAGACCATCCACGATCAATGTGTCCGGGACGAATTCGACCTTATCAATCAAATTCCTGATGTTCTCTCTTAAACGCTTAATCTCAAAGCTTCGATTAAAGTAGGCCAGTATCATTCGGTTTCTCTCAAGAAAGACCTTGCTCTCATGATCTTCCGGCATATTCAGGGCCTTCATCAGATCATAGAAAATCACATTGTAATAGGACATGACCTTCTCGGGGGCATCTTCCAATGAGATATGGACCAATCTCTCCTTCCGAAATAGTTTGTCGAATGCAATATGGATCAAACAGGCCGTTTTCCCCACGCCGGCCCTGGCGAGGAGAACACCCAGATTTCCCCGGCCCAGCCCCTTTTGAGACGACCGATCCAGTAGCCTCAAAGGACTCACATTGATAAAATCGTTCATGACTTCTTCCCCCCTTTTGATTTCTCATTGAGTGTTTTTTTCAGTTCATCGGCAATGGATTCCGGGACCTTTGTATATCGGGAGAACTCCATGGTAAATTCCGCCTTTCCCTGGGTTAACGAGCGAAGCGTGGTGGCATACCCGAACATCTCCGCCAGCGGGACTTCCGCATCAATAGTCGTAAATACACCATCCTCCGCTGAGCTGAGGATCATCCCCCTACGCTGGTTCAAGGAGGCCATCGCGTTGCCTTGATATTCGGAAGGACATTCCACTGAAACCTTCATGATGGGCTCCAGGACAATGGGCCTGGCTTTATGATAAGCCTGCTTAAAAGCGCCGATGGCGGCCTGGGTAAAGGCCAATTCCGATGAATCGACGCTATGAGATTGACCGTCATTGATGTGGATCTTCATGCCGAGAATCGGGAATCCGATCAAATGGCCCTTTTTCAGGCAGGATTGAAAACCTTTATCCACCGCGGGGATATATTCCGTGGGAATGACCCCACCCTTGATCTCGTTGATAAATTCATAGGTCCCATCCTCCGATGGTTCCATAAACCCGGCAACCCGTCCGTACTGTCCGGATCCGCCGGTCTGTTTTTTATGGATATAGTTAAATTCAGCCTTCTGTGATATGGCCTCGCGGTAAGCTACCTGCGGCATACCGGTTTCAACCTGGACCTTATACTCGCGCTTCATCCTTTCCAAATAGATATCCAGGTGCAACTCACCCATTCCGCTAATGATCGTCTCACCGGATTCCTGATCCACATAAGATCTGAAGGTCGGATCTTCACGGACAAAACGGTTGAGGGCCTTTGACAAGTTGACCTCCGATTTGCTGTCTGTTACGGCGATGGATAAGGAAATAACCGGTTCTGGAACAAACATGGATGCCATGGAATAACGCCGTTGCCCGTCCGTAAAGGTGTCACCCGAAAAACAGTCCACACCGAACAGGGCCACGATATCACCGGCACCTGCATACGAGATATCTTCCATCTCATCGGCATGCATACGGATGAGCCTTCCCACTTTGATTTTTTTCATATTACGGACATTCACAAGGTCATCACCCTTTTGAATAGCGCCCTGGTATACTCGGAGATAGGTCAGTTGTCCATAAGGGGTCACCTCCAGTTTAAAGGCCAGGGCCACGAGAGGTTTGTCCGGTGAGGAGGAGAGAACCATTTCCTTTTCATCTTGTTCCAGATCCAGGGCGATATTTTCAACCTCCGGGGGCGATGGGAGATACCGCGCAACCCCGTCCAATAAGGGCTGGACACCAATATTTTTATAGGCCGAACCCACGAACACCGGCGTCAATGCCCTTGATATAGTCCCTTTCCGAACGGCATCATAAATCATGTCTTCGGTTACGGTTTCTTCCAGTATCGCCTCGGTCAATTCATCGGAAAACATGGAAGCCGCATCCAACAATACCTCACGTTTTTCGGAAGCCTCCTTAAGTAGGTGGCCGGGAATCTCTTCAGTCCTGAGCACTTCCCCGAATGCACCCTCAAAATAAACAGCCTTCATGGATATGAGATCAACAATGCCCTCGAAATCACCTTCCAAACCGATGGGTATTTGCATGAATACCGCTTTATGATTCAACCTCTCTCGTAGCTGCCTGATGACCCGCTTGGGATCGGCTCCTGAACGGTCGCATTTATTGATGAATGCAACCCTCGGGATCTTATACCGATTCATCTGTCGATCAACGGTAATGGATTGGGATTGTACGCCGCCCACGGCGCACAATACCAATACCGATCCATCCAATACGCGAAGGGAACGTTCCACTTCAATCGTGAAGTCCACATGACCAGGAGTGTCGATAATGTTGATCTTGTGCCCTTTCCATTCACAGTATGTGGCGGCCGATGATATGGTAATCCCTCGTTCCCTTTCAAGTTCCATGGAATCCATCTTCGCCCCGACGCCGTCCTTGCCCTTCACTTCATGAACCGCGACTATTTTTTTCGTAATGTATAAAATTCTTTCCGTGAGAGTGGTTTTACCGGAATCAATGTGAGCGCTGATTCCGATGTTTCTTAATTTTTGAATATTATCCGCCATAAAACCTTTAGATCTCCTTTGTCATGAATCAAGCCCTTAAAGACTTGGTAGTCACGTTAAATGAAAAGAGGGCCCCCAAAATGGACCCTCGGTTAACCATACCTCAATATTTTCAAAAAGAAAAGAAGAAGGTGATGTCATCAAATTCACCTTTTTCTCTTGACACTTGCGCCAATTTCTTATATAAATTCATTATCTTAGACCGATCATCCTTCCTCTGTTGAAGAGAAAATGTATCCCTCTAAGGTTCTCCGGCAATCCATTTTTTCGGTTTTAACACCTTTCTCCTTTGGATATCAAAAATGTGGGCATATCGGGAACGCCTCAATTATTACGAAAAATTACGTCGATCAATTTATGAAGTCTTAAGAGATGCATTGGAATTAAAATTAATGAAGACCTCTCTGATCGACTCTTTTTTCAATCATGTAGCCAATAATGTCGAATACAGTTTTGTTGACAAAAGCGAACTCCGACCCAAATCAAAAAAGATGGAAAAGGAGTCGGAGCTTTTCAATACATTTATCGTCATTTTTTGCGAAGGCAGTGTAGATCCGGCTCTAAAAAATTATATCCGTTTTTTCCCTGAAAACAAGGTCATCAAACAAAACATTGAATACCTCGTCAACATGTCTTTATATAAAAACTTTCATCAGAATCTACGTTATTTTGATCAGCCTGGTTTTACAGACTTTATCACACGATTGATAAACGTGGATTACGCCCTTCTTATTCAACAGGATCCCACGATAAAGAAAAAAAACCGCTACGCGCTCACGCACTTCCACGTAAAAATCGACTGGCCCATTGCTGATGCGGCGGAGGATTTGGCAAAATGGCTCCGGTACATTCAAAATAATCTTTATGAAAAAGGAGATAAAGAAGGACGAATTCTACAAAACAAACTCTTTGAATATTACGGATGTCACCATAGTGTCGGAGGGCGAAGAACCGCTGCGTTGATCGCCGCGCAATTATTAAAAAAATTAAACGCCATTAGTACGATCTTCGTCTCGAGTTCGGAATCTCGGTCCATGGTGAAATATTCCGAACGAGGCGTATCCAAGTTTTTCCTCATACAGTTAAACAACGACCAAATAGCTGCCCTGGCCGCGAGGGAGGGAATGGATGCGGAAACATTAAAGGCAAGCTACCTGTATCCGGCGGAAAAATACTATGTGGGGATTTCCGAGGCGGTCTACGGCTACACCCCTTATGCAAAGCCGCCTGAAGACGGAAAGCTTCGAAAGGTAAAACCCGCCTATAATTGGCTTAAACTTCGAGACGAATTTTTACATCCCAAAGATGATCAATTGCTTCTAAAACCCATTAATTATAACTGGGTCTATACGCCGCAGTAATCCGTCTAATGGATGATTTTCTCCAGGATCCACCGGCTGGATCTTCGGTCCCGCAATATAAGATATACCCTATCACCAGCCACCCTTACCTTAAAATAATCGGCTTCTTCACCATACCATCTATCAATGATATCCAGCACCTCCATCCGCCTTTCATCCAAAACAAGGTAAAGGGGTCGCTCATCGGCCTTATAGCCCGAATATGTTTCAACACGAATCGGTTTCAATACATTCTCTTTGAACACCATTGTTCTCCAGAATCAAGTGAGGGAGAATAGGGTTGTGTATTATTTGATCACATGTTAAATAATGATGATTATACAACCACCTTGTAAAGACGGGATCCAGATTTTTCCATGTTTTCCGGACACCGGATGCAGTTTATCCAGTACTTGATACGGGACCGCGGTGACGGCGTGAACCGATAAAATTTCCGCCAAGTCAGCAACATCACCCCCACCCCCCCCTCCTGCATGGGGAGGGGAAATGACGGATGGACACCCACCATCGTCATAACGACAGAATCGAAGGTCGTTGAGCCCCAAGGATCAACGGTGTTCTTGATTCAAATGAAAGGCGAATATATATGATTGACCTGGTTAAGCGATTTTTTAGTCAACACTCAGATGACGTACTAAAAAAAAATGATGTTTCTCATGATATTTGTATGGCCGCTTGTGCCCTTTTATTGGAAATGGCCCATATTGATAATGAATTCTCAGAATCCGAAAGTGATAAGATCATTTCCATCCTAAAAAAGGATTTTGATCTCTCCGAACAATATGCCAATGAACTAATCCGGAAAACCGAGGAAGAACTCCAGGGGAGCATCGACCTCTGGCAATTTACCAACCTGATCAACCAAAATTATTCAATGGAAGAAAAAATACGAATCATCGAGATGGTCTGGAAGATTGCCTACTCAGATGGAAAACTGGACAAACATGAAGATTATCTTGTACACAAGCTGGCAAACCTATTGAGACTTACCCATAAACAACTTATCGATGTCAAATTACAGGTATTGAAACACCTTGAAAAAAGGGCATCAGTGCCGTGATCCGGCAAGATGCCCGCCGTAAAGGTTCCCAAATTTATATCTTTTTTACGTTTTTAGCGGACGGTCCCCGATTCCCTTGTTCTACCTCAAAGGTCACTCGATCACCTTCATGAAGGCTTCTGAACCCGTCCATATTAATGGCGCTATGATGAACAAAAACATCACCACCTTCTTCTTGTTCGATAAAACCAAATCCCTTTTTGTCGCTAAACCATTTTACGGTCCCTGTTGCCATAGAGACACCCTCCTTTCGATTCGATAAATTTCCATTGTTTTTGACTTCAGGGTGCCACTTTTTGCAAATGGATCCGCCCTTCAGAACTAAACAGGCCCGCCCATAAAGGTGAGCCCTCATGACTTTTGATCATCATAATTTATACTGATACGATTGACAAGTGAATTTGTAAAATCTGGTCAAAATTAACAGGCTTTTCAAAAAAGACTACTCAACAAGTTCGACATTCCAGTATAGATAATCCCGCCAGGATTGCGGGACTTCCCTGATACCAATCGTAATCCTTATGGCCGGCACCCATTCCGGGCGACTCGGTTTACGGATTAGTTTCATATGGGCTTCTTGAGGTGTGCGCCCGCCTTTCTTCCGATTACACTCAATGCAACAAGTAACAATATTGTTCCATACCGTCTTGCCGCCACGGGATTTGGGTATCACATGGTCATAGGTAAGTTCTTCCGGAACATGCTTATGACCGCAATATTGACATTTGTAGCGGTCCCTTGCATATATATTTTGCCTTGAAAATTTGACCGGGCTCTTATTCCTCTGAACCATTTTTAGCAAGCGGACGACGGATGGCAGCTTAAGCGTAAAACTAACGGCGTGAATCTCATGCCCATATTCCTCAAGCACTTCCACCTTTCCGAGGCAAAGTAACGTGACGGCCTTTCTCCAATTAATCACCTTTAAAGGCTCATAAGAAATATTTAAAAGTAATACTTGCTCCATCCTTAAATGATCCTGACCTTAAAGGCTTCATGAAATGGCATTCGGCGTTATTCATTAAAGCAAAATACCTTAAAATGCAAGAAAAAAAAGCAATCAGAACGATAGGGCGGGGATCTGATGGTTAAAATGATTTGACATGCCCTAGCGGTTCCTCTATATAACCACGCATCTTTATCAATGATTAAGGATCGCACCTGTCCAAAAACGATATTTGGGGGTACGGGGATCTCTTTTCAAATCCGCCACCCAAAAGCCGATATGGCTCTTTATCCGTCCCCATCGCTGCGACGAATGGAATTGAAGACAGGCACAAAAAGCAAACGGCGCTTAAACAACCTTGCTCTGTGGGGCTGCTCTGATGTTTGCAGTATTTAGGTGCCCTTCGACTTGGCTCAGGGCCATGAGCTTGTCGAATGGCCGTCCCACGACCACCTGACAAATGGTGGCGGATCTGAAAAGAGATCCCCGTACCCCCCCCCAGCACAAAAAGATTGAATCTTAACCTTGTCCTGTTATGGACGTTTTTGAAAAACAATAAGGCAAAGAAGAAAAAAGTCGAATTGAATCTGTTTTGTACACCAGTGATTTAGGATAGTCATTTAAACCATGAACATGGTACCGACCATCAAAGACATCGAGGCCTTTGCGAGGCGCTCTTTTTCCGATATCCATGGCAGTCATGATTGGAGCCACACGCAGCGGGTCTACAAGTTATGTATGCGCATTGGACAAAAAGAAGGCGCTGATCTGGATGTGCTTTCCATTGCCGCCTATCTCCATGACGTGGGCCGGGCCATCCAAGATCGATCAAATGGAACCGTGTGCCATGCTCAAAAAGGTGCTGAAATAGCGACCGGACTTCTACGGAACTACCCCCTATCTGAAGACCAAAAGGCCAATATCATCCATTGCATCCAGTCTCATCGGTTTCGCGGGGTTGACAAACCCGAGAGTTTGGAAGCAAAGGTATTATTTGACGCGGATAAACTGGATTCCATCGGCGCCATTGGTATTGGCCGGGCCTTTCAGTTCGCCGGTGAGATTGGGGCCAAACTTCACAATCCTCTAATCGATCCAAGTGATAGTCTTCCCTATACCGAAGAAGACACAGGATATCGTGAATTTCGGCAAAAATTGATTAAGATTAAAGATAAAATGATGACAGATGAAGGGGTCCGGATCGCAAAAGAAAGGCATGAATTCATGGTGGCCTTTTTTCAACGATTTTTGCTTGAATATGACTGTATTCAATAAGGACTTGAGTGCAATCTATTTGTGAAATAATTTACAAATTCATCTTGACATAATCAAAAACAATTGTTAAAAGTCTCCTCGAAATCGACCCTTGATGTAAAAATCAAACGCTTCTTTCTCGGGAACGATGATTTATGAATTCCATCCTTCGTAATGGACTACCGGGGAGGACGGAGGCGTTATCAGCGGGACTCAAAGTTTAGATGAAAAGTTGTTAACCAATAGTCAAAGCAAATCGCAAAAATTATTACAGGAGGAAGGAATGATGATCAAACCCCATGGATCGGAAAAATTAAACCCACTATATGTAATGAATGACAATCAACGCGCTGAATTAACCAAAGAAGCGGAAGGGTTACCTTCCATATTAATATCTTCAGCCGCGGCGGCCAATGCCGTGATGTTGGGCGGGGGATATTTCAATCCCTTAACAGGTTATATGAACGTGGCTGATGCCATCAGCGTATCTGAAAACATGAGGACCGTTAGTGGGTTATTCTGGCCCACACCGGTACTCAATGTCGTAAAAGATGTCTCAGACATCAAAGACGCTAAGCGAATCGCCCTCCGCGACCCGAATGTGGCGGGAAATCCCGTCCTTGCCATCCAAGAAGTGGAGGCGATTGAAAAAATCAGCGACGACCAGATGAAACTCATGACCGAAAAGGTATTCGGAACCTTGGACTCGGAGCATCCCGGAGTCAGTGCCTTTAATTCGGTCGGGAACATCGCCATTTCAGGCCCCATCAAAGTGCTCAACTATTCATATTTTGAGAAAGATTTTGTCGGCACCTATAAGACCGCTTATGAAATCCGGGATGAAATGGCTGAACTGAGATGGGAAAAGGTCGTGGCCTTTCAGACCCGGAACCCCATGCACCTGGCCCATGAAGAGCTATGCCGCATGGCCTATAAGGCCGTAAACGCCGATGGAATCCTGATTCACATGTTGCTCGGGAAACTGAAGGCCGGCGATATCCCCGCCGATGTGCGCGACGCGGCGATCCGCAAAATGGTCGAGGTCTATTTCGAGCCCAACACCGTCCTTGTTACCGGATATGGTTTTGACATGCTCTATGCCGGCCCCAGGGAAGCGGTACTTCACGCCGTGTTCCGTCAAAACTGCGGTTGCACCCACTTGATCGTCGGGCGGGATCATGCCGGTGTGGGCGATTATTATGGGCCGTTTGATGCTCAAACGATCTTTGATGATATTCCCAAAGACGCCTTGTTGATCGAAATCTTCCGGGCAGACCATACCGCCTGGTCCAAGAAGCTGGGCAAAGTCGTCATGATGCGCGATGTCCCGGATCACACCAAAGATGACTTTATCCTCCTTTCAGGAACCAAAGTCCGAGCGATGCTCTCGAGTGGTCAGGCACCCCCTCCGGAATTCTCACGTCCAGAAGTAGCCAAGATCTTAATGGACTATTACCAATCCATTGATGCCAAATAAAGATAAACGCTTCAGCTGCCTATAACAAAAACCCGCCTCTATCAAGGGGCGGGTTTTTTCTTGCCATGGTATTACGTACAAGGTATCCTGCAATATATGGAACTTATCATTCTCGGATCAGGAACCAGCATCCCCATGGCTTGCAGGGCATCCCCGGCCATTGTCTTGATAAACCAAGGCGATGGGATCGTTTTTGATATGGGACCTGGGACATTGCGACAAATGACGAGGGTAGGCTTAACCCATGATCGAATCACGCACATCTTCATCACCCATTTCCACCCCGACCATACGGCCGACCTCATCCATTTTCTCTTTGTAACCCGCTATTTTCCTCGACTAACGAGTCGAAAACCGTGTGTCATAACCGGTCCCGAGGGACTTACTGATTTTTTAAAAAAACTCCGGAAGGCCTATGACCACTGGCTGGATGTTCCCGATAAATGGTTGCAAATTGAAGAGAGGGATATTGAAAAGTCGGTCGAAAGATTTTACAATACCTATCACGTGACATCCCGGAGGGTGGACCATACCCCCCATAGTCTTGCCTATCGTGTCGAAACAAAAAATAACAGGCATTTTGTCTATTCCGGGGATACAGGCTTTTGTGACGGTATTATAGAGCTTTCACGCGGATGTGATCTCCTGATTTTAGAATGCTCAACCCCTGAAAACAATCCAGTCGAAGGCCATCTGACACCCTCCCGGGCAGGGCGTATCGCTACCCTTTCAGGGGCCAAAAAGCTGGTTCTCACCCATTTTTATCCTGAAGTGCTATATACGGATATTGTCGGAGATTGCCGAAAAACCTATTCCGGGGAGCTTATTTTAGGCACTGATTTACTGCACATCTCGATCTAATAATATTGTCCAAATCCTATTGCTTTGGAGACGGACTCATGAGACTCTCAGTCATTATTCCGAAATGGCCGATCAAAAGCCTGTGGGGACAGATACCCTCCCATTTCCCCTCCCTCTCCCTGACCACACTGGCCACACTGGCCCCCATGGGGATATGAGATAGCAGACGCCTTCCGTTCCAAGAGTGTTACGTTTGCCTTGGGCGGCATTCATCCTACCATGATGCGGGAGAAGGAGGAACCTCTTGACCAATGGGAGATCACGCACCCGTTGGGATATGATCCGATTACGGAAAAGATCTCATTCCTGTCCCTTATCACTCATGAAAAGGGTTCCGACCGGGCGATATTCCATATTTATCAAAGTGGCAAATGGAAGGACAGGGATGTCATATGATGGATCCCCGGCGAAGCAGCTACAGGTTATAGCCTCGAGTAGCTTTACCCCTTTGGGCATATTTTGCTTCTTTGCTAAGCTCGACGGCCTTATAAACGAATTTCTTTTTATCTACGCTTAGGTAGCCGAAAAGGTCAACTAAGGCTTTAAGAGATATGCCGATAACGCTTATGCATATCAATACCGATTGTAGCTATTTTTTCTATTGAAATTGATTTTATTCTATTATAGTTTATTGAACATGGGAACTCCCACCTTTTATTTCCATTTGTTTGTTCGAGCTTCAACCCCAGGCAGGGTTTCCTTACAGGTAAAAATCCATTATAGCCTCTATTATTGAGGTTTTCAGCTCCCCTGGGCCATTGATACTGAATGCCCACCCTTGGCCAGGCTGGGAAGCTTCACTTATGAAACTATATTATCGTGAATGAAAGGAGACCTTTATGAAAAAGAACGTCAAAGTAATATCTGCCCTGATTATGGCCGTTTTGCTGTTGACTTGTGCCTCGCAGCAGACGGTGATCCCGCCGGACGATGCCAACATCATCGAAATCTATATCCCAGCATGTGACTGAGCGGACACAGCCTACCGTGTAAGGTCTACACTGGAAAAGGTCAAAGGGGTTTATCAGGTCAAGACGGACACTGCAAGGCATAAGGCCACGGTCTGGTACGATGGCAGGTCAACGAATGTCCAACAGTTCGTTAAGGCCTTAAAAAGAGCAAATTTTGAGGTTGAACGTACGGTACAGATAAAATGAAATTTTTATTATAACCTGGTTTTATTGGGGATATTGCGAATATATCCTGGTACCATTTTCGTCTGGGTTGGAAAATACCAACGATCCTATCGTTATCATATCCCGATAGGGGGGATACTTTTGTCCTGTGATGCGAATAATTGCGAGTTACGTACCACTTTAGCTATTTTCAAATAATCCAAACAACTGGATTCCGCGATCCAGTCGCGGAATGACCTGCCTACCGCGTCGGGCGCGGCGCAGGCAGGCAGAAAAGGGGAAATCATACGGAAAAATAAAATGCGTGCTTCATAAAGGTATAGCGATAATAAAATCAACCGTCATTCCGCGACCCCTCATCAAGTGCGGCGCAGGCTTGATCGCGGAATCCAAGCCTTGCATCTTATCATTTTCAAAAGGCTAAACTGTTACCAATGTACAAATTTAGTCTGTTCAACACTCGATTATGCAATTATAATATTATTTACATGGACAGAAAATTAAAGATAACCCGATTTAATAATTTCTATCCAAAAGATAGTCATTTAAAGCCAGTAATTCATCCTTGGATGGTGAATCATGAAAGGCATTCAGGCTATCCGAGGCCATTTCCTTATAACGCATGGCCTCTGTCCTGACCTTATCAATCGCGTCGCTGTTTCTGACATAGGTGATGATCCGGCCATATTCTTCATTGCTAGCGTAATCTTTCTCTAATATATCCCGAATCTCATTTTGCTTTTCATGTTCCAGATCCGGAAATGCATATATCAGTGGCAAGGTGATCTTGCCCTCCCGCAAATCCTTTCCAACCGGTTTGCCAATGGTCTTCTCCGTTGATATGTAGTCTAAAAGGTCATCAATCAGTTGAAAGGCAATACCCAAATTCAATCCGAATCGGCTGAGATCTTTTAGGCCTTGATCGTTGATTCCTCCAATGATCCCGGCACACAAACAGGCGGCCGACATAAGGGATGCAGTCTTTGATATAATGATGTCCATGTATACATCTTCTTTGATGTCCCATTTTCTGGTGTGGACCAGTTCCAGTGCCTGGCCTTCACTCATCTTGGTGCCTGTCTCGATCAAGGCCTTTAGAAACGCCAGGTTATTTGTACGGATGGCGATGGAACCGGAGAGAGAGGAAAGATAATCCCCGGCCATCACCGCGGCGGGATTGCCCCATAAATGGCTGGCCGAAGGCCTATTTCTCCGTATTTCGGCATTATCCATCACGTCGTCATGGAGGAGTGAAGCGGTATGAACAAACTCGAAGATCGCTGAAAGCCGATACACGTCCTCCTTATCATAGCCGCATAAATCGCATGACAATACAAACAATAGAGGTCGCAGCCTTTTGCCCTCATTGAATAGAGAATGTTTACCGATATCTTCGATAATGGACACACGGGTTTCAAAGCATTGTTGAATGGCCTCGTTGATGTTAAAAAAACGTTGATTAAACCGGTCTAAAAATCCGTGATTCGACCCCACAACCGTTCCTCCCAAAATTTCAAACAATCTCCAGCAACAGACCGTTTACGTGCCTGGTTTCGGACGCACTCTATCATCTCATTATTCTTTATTCAACTTTTAAACATCTCACTCGAATCATTGACTCCCAGACTCCTTGGTCCCTTTTGTACGATCCACCCGCCATCCTCGGCCACGGCATGGCATGACGGCAAGTGGGCTCGTTAGGGGCAAATTTCCATCTTAAACAATCTCTCCCACCAGGTCATATGGGTATGCCTCCGTTATCCTGACCATTGAAAACTCTCCCACAATACCCTCCCCCTTATTGATCAACACCCGTGCATCCACATCCGGTGCCATTGCGGCGGTTCGACCACTTAATAAGAGATCCGTTTCTTCCGACACCCCTTCAATCAACACCGGAAGGGTACGCCCGATGAGGGATCGATTTTTCTCCTTGGAGATCCTTCTCTGTAGCTTCATTAGATTATCGAGACGTTTTTTTGCGACCTTTTTATCAGGAATATCTTGCATTCGAGCCGCTGGTGTTCCCTTTTCCGGGCTGAAGATAAAGGCTCCCATATGATCAAAACTCGCCGTTGAAACAAATTCATGGAGTTCATCAAAGATTTCATCGGTCTCTCCCGGAAATCCCACCATCAGCGTCGTCCTGATACTGATATCCCTCTTTAAAGACCGTATCTTCTCTATGAGTATTCGTGGATCTTCTTTTTGAACATCCCTGCCCATTGACCTTAAGATCATCGGATTCACATGTTGGAATGGAATATCGATATAAGGGCAAAGGGCCTCCTCCGACCCCAATAATGACAACAATTGGTCTGAGACACCCACCGGATGGCAATAGAATATGCGGATCCAATCTAATCCCTTAATCAACAGGAGATTTTCAAGAAGTGTGATGAGGGTCGGATGGCTCTTCAAATCCCTCCCGTACATCGTGGTATCCTGGGCAATAATATTGATTTCTTTTACACCGTGATCGATCAGTCTTTTCGCCTCGATGGCGAGAGATTCCAGCGTTCTGCTCCGAAAAGGCCCTCTTAATGCGGGTATGATACAGTATGAACACCTATGGGAACACCCCTCCGCGATCCTAAGGTAGGCTGTATAAAAAGGAGTTGTTTGTATCCTGGATGTGGTGTGATCGGCCAACGCTGTCGGCCTGCTGATGAAAAATAAAGGGGGACTCTCATGGTCTTGAATGAGCATGGGGATTTTATCCAGTTCTCCGGTACCCAACCACCCGTCCACTTCCGGGATCTCCTTTGAGAGTTTATACCCATAACGTTGAACAAAACATCCGACAACAAATAGGTAGTCAATTTCTCCCTTTTTCTTTTTATTGGAGACTTCAAGGATGGTATCTATGCTTTCTTCCACCGCGGATTGGATGAATCCACAGGTATTGATAATAACCATATCCGCCTCTTCCAGGGTTTGCGCCGATCGGATACCTCGATCATGGAGTAAACCAAGAATGCTTTCGCTGTCCACAAGATTCTTGGAACACCCCAGACTGATAAGAAAAACTTTTCGGGGATGATTCATAGGAAATGCTATTGTCTATAAAGCCGCATCAGGAAGGATTTTTTTTCCATGTCTTCAATCTTTTTTTGGTAGGCCGTGATCTCTGCTTGGGTGTTTTCCATCTCAGCGGTGATTTGCTGTTGTTCTTCGTTTGTTTTATGGATGTCCACATCAAGATTCATAAACTCTATCTTTTCCTTGAGATCAAGCTCTTTCTTCTCCAGGGACTTTTTCCTTTCTATGAATTGTGCTAATCTTGCCTCTAATTGTGAGAGCGCCGCTCTTTGCGACTGTAAAATGGTTTCTCTTTTTAGCATCTCCTTTTCAACGTCGCTTATTTTTTCCATCGTAAAATAGAGATATCCCGTGATACCGGCCCCGATGACCACCATGAAAACAAGAATTTTAACGCTTATACTGATAAATTTACCGATGAACGCGCCGAGGCTCGTGACCCCGCTGAACAGGCTGGACATGGAATCCTTCGCGGTATAAGAGACATCCCGACCTTCGACCTTCCGCTCTATTCGGCCGATAGCCTGTGAGATGGATTTGATATCTTCTTCCAGTTCATGTCCAAGCGCGCCGGTAACGCATTTTTGTTGAACATCTTTACCGGGCTTTTGCATCATCTGGGCCTTCGCGATGATATGATCCACAATATCATCGGTATTGACATCACTCACAAATCTTCCGGGGAATTCATCTTTTAAGGCAATAATATCCTTTTTCAGTTGTTTGGCATTTTGGTCAAGAGCGTTGCCGATTTTAACCAGGTAGTGTTCTTCGCAGATATATTGGTTGGCCAAAAGAAGCAGGAGGGTGTTATCTCTGATTTCACCTATCGATCTGTAGAAATGCCGTTGATCACTCATATAAGGCCCTTTCTGATAGCTTTGATATGCAACAGCATACTCAATTGATGTGTTTTAATCAATATATTATATTCATCCGGAAAAAAATGTTTCCGGATGAATATAATGCTAATGAATCGCATCAACCGGACAATTGGTGATACATGAGAGACATTGAATACATTTCGCTTTATCAATCCATGCCGGTTCTTTCTTTTTCCATTCAATGGCGTTTACAGGGCAGTTCTTAAAGCAAATACCGCACCTTGAACATTTTTCGGGATCCACGACAAAATCAATCAAGGCCGGGCACCGTTTGGCAGGGCATCTTTTTTCATAAATGTGGGCTTCATATTCATCCCGGAAATATTGCAACGTGGAAAGCACCGGGTTGGGGCCTGTCTGACCCAAACCACATAAGGCCGAATCTTTGACAAAAGCGCTCAACTCTTCAAGCATACGAATATCACCGGGCTCCCCGTGCCCATGGGTGATCTTCTCCAGGATTTGAAGCATCCGCCGCGTCCCCTCTCGACAGGGTGTACACTTGCCGCAGGATTCATCCTGGATAAATTCCATGAAAAACCGAGCCATATCCACCATACAGGTCTTGTCATCCATGACGATCATACCGCCCGAACCCATGATGGCGCCTACCTTGGCTATGGATTCATAATCCACAGGAGTATCGATAAACGCCTCGGGCACACAACCTCCCGATGGCCCCCCCAGTTGGACGGCCTTAAAGGACCTTTTTTTCGGAATGCCTCCCCCGATATCAAAGATGATAGTCCGCAACGTGGTCCCCATAGGGACTTCCACCAGGCCGATATTTCTTACGGCACCGGTCAAGGCGAAAACCTTTGTTCCTTTGCTGGTTTCAGTCCCGATACTTGCATACCACTCACCACCGTTTTGGATGATTTGAGCCACGTTCGCATAGGTTTCCACGTTATTCAAGACCGTCGGCTTTTTCCATAGACCCTGGTTTGCCGGAAAAGGAGGCCGGGGCCTGGGCATCCCGCGCTTGCCTTCGATGGATTGCATCAAAGCGGTTTCTTCACCGCACACGAAAGCACCCGCTCCCTGATAGACCTCCAGGTCAAAACCAAAGCCGCTACCCAGGATATCCTCGCCCAACAGGCCGTATTCTCTGGCCTTGTTGATGGCGATGTCCAATCGAAGGAGGGCCAAGGGGTATTCCGCTCGACAGTATATGTAGCCTTTCTGCGCCCCGACGGCCTTTGCCGCGATGATCATCCCCTCGAGGACCGCATGGGGATCGGCCTCCAGGACACTCCTATCCATGAAAGCGCCCGGATCACCCTCATCCGCATTACAGAGTACATATCTGATATCGCCTGCCGCCTTTGCGGCGAATTCCCATTTCAAACCGGTCGGGAATCCGGCTCCCCCCCTACCCCTAAGACCGGATATCTTCACTTGTTCAATAATCTCTCCGGGTGTCATCTCCAACAACGCCTTACACAAACCCGTATACCCTTCACGGGCGATGTATTCATCAATGCTTTCCGGGTTGATGACGCCCCGATTCCTGAGGACAATCAGATGTTGATTGGCAAAAAAGGGAATATCATGCATGCGGGGTATAGCCTCAGCGGAAACCGGCTCTTTATAGAATAAGCGTTCAACCGGGCAACCCTTTAAAAAATGCTCTTCAACCAAGTCTGGTATATCCTTGGCTGTCAATTTTTGATAAAATATCCCCTCCGGTTGAACCACCATAACCGGCCCTTGTGCACAAAAACCATTGCACCCCGTTTCAACGATTCGGATTTCTTGTTGAAGACCTTGCCTTGCAAGTTCTTTTTCCAAGGTATCCTTGACCTCGAGGCTCCCGGACGCCCGGCAAGCCGTACTGCTACATAAAAGTAATTCAGACCTATATGTGCTTTTTGAGTATTCTCTAGCCTCACCTTCACGAAGTGAAATGGCCTTTTTGGCGTTTTCTCTGATTCGTTTCAAATCTTCTGCATTTAGCTTCGACATTTTCCCTCCATACTTATCCTCTTTCTTCCAATAACCCCGGGATGATACATCCCAATATATCGCATGATGACATCATTCCTGAAGTGCTTCCACCTCAGACGGAAGAGGCCTTCGTCATTTCTATTCATAACGACTCAGGATATCCAAGATCTTATCCGGAGTAACCCCGCCATGGGTTTTATCATCCACGACCACCACCGGCGCCAGACCGCACGCGCCAAGACACCGGACGGCCTCCAGGCTATAGCGTCTATCTTTCGTCGTATCACCCACCTTCAAATCAATTCCGGCCTGGATACGATTAAGGATCTCCCCGCTTCCTCTTACGTAACAAGCCGTGCCCATGCAAATCTTAATGGTGTGCCTGCCTCGGGGTACCATGGTAAAAAACGAATAAAAAGTGACCACACCATAAATCGTGCTTCCAGGGATATTCAATCCACGGCTCAGATAATCCTGCAACTCTATGGGCAAATATCCCACAATCTCTTGGCAGGCCGTTAAAACAGGAATCAGGCTTCCCGGGATACCGGCGTATTGCTTGATGACCTGATCGATCTGGGCCATCACTTCCTTGGTAAAGTCCGGGTTCTGGATTTCAAGGGGTTGGGCAAAAGGCATTTTCTCTACTCCTTATGTTGCTATATGAAAGGGGATTGGACCTTGGGAATTCGCCCCGACTGGGATGCTGTTAAGGGGGAATGCTGTTAAAAAATTTCGCCGAGTATAACAGAAATAATTTTTTTTTCAAAAGAATTTGACAAAATGGAAAAATAAAAATAGACGTAAAACACTTCATTTTAGTAAGTTAGAATCCATCCACTAATCTCCCCTCCCCTAGCGGGAGGGGGTATTTCTGGATGAGTACAAGTTTAAAGCAGTCATTCAAACCGAATCGGAAGAGTGGACCAATCCATGGGTAAAGAGCAAGTAACAGGCAACATCATCATTGACCAAGAGTTGTGTAAGGGTTGTTATCTTTGTATATCGGTCTGTCCCCAAAACGTCATCGCCGTCTCGAAGAATATCAACCGGCAGGGGTATTATCCCGTGATTTTCAAAGGAACCAATGAGGAGGGCAAAGGATGTATCGCTTGTGTTCGATGCGCCACCATTTGTCCCGACATCGCCATAGAGGTTTATCGTGACTGAAAAGGTATTAATGAGTGGAAATCATGTTATCGGTGAGGCCGCTATCCGGGCGGGTTGCCGGTTTTATGCCGGTTACCCCATTACACCGCAAAATGAGTTGACCGAATATATGGCCGGTGCCATGGCTAAACTGAAGGATGGCACCTTCATCCAGGCCGAAAGCGAACTCGCGGCCATTAATATGGTACTGGGCGCCTCCGCGGCCGGCTGCCGGGCCATGACCAGTTCATCCAGCCCGGGAATCAGCCTGAAACAAGAGGGCATTTCATTCTTGTCAGCCATGGACCTCCCAGCGGTTATCGTGAATTGTATGCGGGGCGGGCCGGGTTTGGGCAACATCTCGCCGTCTCAGGGGGATTATTTCCAAGCCACACGAGGCGGAGGACACGGAGATTACCGCAATATCGTCCTGGGACCCGCAACCGCACAGGAGCTGGCTGATCTGACCATGCTGGCGTTTGACTATGCGGATAAATACCGCACGCCGGTCATGATTCTTCAAGACGGCATGATGGGCCAGATGATGGAACCTGCCGTTATGCCCGACCCTGTTGATCCGAAAAGGCTGCCGCCTAAGCCTTGGAAACTGGATGGCGCAGATGGTCGGCCAAGCCGGATCATCAAATCCCTATATCTTGACCCGGCTGAAGAAGAACAAATCAACTGGAATCTGGCACATAAATACGAAAAAATCACGGATGAGATCCAACGCGCCGAGACCTATCGCACGGATGATGCGCAAATAATCATTGTTGCCTATGGAACGGCCGCTAGGATCGCCAAAGGGGCGGTTAACCGGGTTCGGGAAAAGGGCGTGAAGGCTGGCCTTTTCCGACCCATCTCCTTATGGCCTTTCCCGACCCGGATTTTGAAGGAAGTCAATAAAAAGGTTAAAGATTTTCTGGTTTTTGAAATGAGCACCGGTCAGATGGTGGAAGATGTGAGGCTTTCCCTTGAGGGCAAAGGGAACGTCCGGTTTTATGGAAGACCAGGAGGCGTCGTATCAACCCCGATTGAGATTGCCGAGGTGATCGAAGGAAAATTCGGTCGGGTGTAAAACCCGACTACATAAGGGCGTTTTTTCGTAGGGCGGCATTTTACATGCCGCCTGGAAAACGGTTTTCGGCAATGAAAACGCACATACCGATGTATGGTCGGGTGTAAAACCCGACCCTACACAAAGGCGTTCTTTCATAGCGCGACATTTTACATGCCGCTTGGCATAAAAACCCGTATTGAACGAAAATGAGACAAAGCGTCCGCCCAACCCCGTATCAAGTGGTGTTTTTACCGCCAATTGAATTCATTGGACATTTGTCATAGGAGTCAAAATGACCACACAACTCTTTTCATGGCCTAGATACCTGAAAAAAACGGCTTTTCATTATTGTCCCGGGTGTGGGCACAGTATTATCCATCGGCTGGTGGCGGAAGTGATCGGGGAGCTGGATATCGGGGCAAAGACCATCGGGGTTCCTCCGGCGGGATGCGCCGTACTGGCCTATAATTATTTTGATGTGGATATGGTTGAAGCCGCCCACGGCCGGGCCGCGGCCGTAGCCACGGGCCTTAAGCGGGTGTTGCCGGACCGGATCATCTTTACTTACCAGGGCGATGGTGACATCGCGGCCATAGGCACGGCCGAGACCATTCATGCCGCCAACCGGGGCGAAAACATCACCATGGTTTTTGTCAATAACGGTGTCTATGGTATGACGGGCGGGCAAATGGCACCCACCACCATCCTGGGGCAGAATTCCACCACCACCCCCGGCGGGCGGGATCAAAAGAGGGACGGGGCTCCCTTGGACCTCAGCGAGATGCTGGGGATCACCCGGGGTGCCGCTTATATTGAACGAACCGCGGTGAATTCGCCCAAAAACATCAGACGAACCAAAAAGGCCCTCACAAAGGCCTTCAAGACCCAAATGACGGGTCAAGGGTTTTCCTTGGTGGAAATCCTATCCCCCTGCCCCACCAATTGGAAAATGACTCCTGTGGATGCCTGTAAATGGATCGAGGGATCCACTGCTCCCTTTTACCCGTTAAAAGTGATCAAGGACATTGTGACCAATATCTGAGAAAGGGGACGGCTGCTATTCATGATAACCAAGACGGCATTTGCAGGATCCGGCGGGCAAGGAGTCCTGATGATGGGATATATCCTGGCCCTGACGGCTATGAGAGACGGTAAAAATGTAACCTATCTGCCCTCATACGGCGCCGAGGTGAGGGGTGGAACGGCCAATTGCACCGTGTGTGTTTCCGATGAGGAAATCGCCTCACCAGTGGCTTCTTCCCCCGACTTCGCCGTGGTATTGAACCAACCATCCATGATCAAGTATCAAGGTTTGATCAAGAGCGGGGGGTTGATGATCATCAATTCATCCCTGGTTGAAGGCGATCCGGAGAGAGATGATATCGAAATCATCAAAATCCCGGCCAATGACATGGCTCTTGACCTGGGAAACGAAAAAACAATCAACATGATTATGCTGGGGGCCTTCGTGGCCAAGACCGGCATCACCACCCCAGAATCCTTGATGAACGGACTAAAAGAGGTGCTCAAGGTCAAAAAGGCCGGTATTTTGGAACTTAACCGGAAAGGGATGGAAAAAGGCGCGGAATATGCCGGAAGATTCTGAAGGAAAATGGTTTAAGGTGCACGGTTCAAGGTATGCGGTTTAAGGCCAAAATAGCATAAAATCAGGGTAAAACCGCTTTTCCTTATACCTTGTACCTTAAACCGTATACCACTCGGCAACGTGAATAATCTTGAATTGATGATATTAGCTCTTATATAGCTTCTTGATCATAAATGGTTAAACCTGTTCCAACACCATCCCCATACCCTGTCCGCCTCCGATACACAGGCTGGCTAGACCCAGGTCATACCCGTTTCGACCCATCTCGCTGATCAAGGTAACCAGAAGCCGGGCCCCGGAACAACCGATGGGATGTCCGATGGAGATTCCGCTTCCCAATACATTGGTCTTTTCCGGATCGCACTTCAGCTCCCGCATACACCCGATGGCCTGAGAAGCAAAGGCCTCATTGAGTTCAATCACACCAAAATCATTGATGGTGAGGTTTTCCTTTTTCAGGATCTTCTTCACCGCCGGAATGGGGCCCAGGCCCATGTAGGCCGGATCAATGCCCGCCGAGGCATAGGATTTGATCTTGACCAGCGGTTTCAGTCCAAGGTCCTTGGCCTTGTCTTCGGACATCACCAGAAGGGCCGCCGCCGCGTCATTGATACCCGAGGCATTGCCTGCCGTGACCGTGCCGTCTTTCTTAAAGGCCGGGGGCAGCTTGGCCATCTTTTCCACACTGGTGTCCATGGGTCGTTCATCCGTATCAAATACGATGGGGTCGCCTTTTCTCTGGGGGATTACCACCGGAACGATCTCATCCTTAAAAAGCCCTTCCGTAATAGCCTTTCTGGCCCGTTGATGACTCAAGGCACCCAGTTCATCCTGCTCTTGCCGGGATATACCCATTTTTTCTGCAATGTTCTCGGCCGTAATTCCCATGTGATATCCGTAAAAGATCTCAAAAAGGCCGTCGAAAACCATCAGGTCCACCAACTCGGCGCTGTTCATCCGCGCACCCCATCTGGCCGCAGGAAGTCCATACGGAATCATACTCATATTTTCCATTCCGCCGGCCAGGATGATCTCCGCGTCACCGGCCAGAATGGCCTGAACGGCCAGGGCCACGGCCTTCATACCTGAGGCGCAGACTTTATTAACGCTGATGGCGTTGGTCTCTTTGGATATGCCCGCCCTGATCATGGCCTGCCTGGCCACATTCTGACCCTGGCCGGCACCCACCACATTGCCCATGATGACCTCATCAATCTGGATCGGTTGAAAGGAATCATCATAATCATAGGCCTTTTTTTCAAGCTCGATCATGCCTGTGCCCTTTAGGGCTTCCGGTTCATACCCGACAAGTTCCTTCGACGCCACAGGCCTGAGGTTGATCTTCTTAAGGACCTGTTTCAAAACCAACGCCCCCAGGTCAACAACCGGCGTGCTCTTTAGTGTACCGCCAAAACTCCCCACCGGTGTTCGAACACCGGAAACAATCACCACATTTTTCATTTTATCAAGTCTCCTTTTGTCTTTATATTAATGCCCATCCATTCACCCTTCTTACGTCGCGGGAGGGTGTTCGGCGAATAATCCCCCATTCTCAGGATCATTCCTTTCCCTCACCTCGCGGGAGGAGGTTAGGGGCGCCCCTCATGCCTTGCGCCCTGCGCCTTATGTCCCCCTCCCCTCGCAGTAGGGGTTCAAACTCAATCCCCCTTTTCCCCTTGCGGGAGGGGTCCGAACTCAATACCCCCTCCCCTCGCGGGAGGGGGCCAGGGGGAGGGGATTAGGGGGAATATCCGGATGAGCACCGATTAAGCCGTGGAAGTATAAAAAATTCAATCTTATGTGTCAACATGGAAACTCGACATTTGATACAAACCACTGAGAGACCTTAATAAATATCTTCCCCTGACCCAACGAGCTCCCCCAATGCTGTCGACTTAAAGGAAATCTTTTCAGCCCCGCCTTCACCCGGCCGAAGGCGGGAGTCTATAAAACGTTGAAATACCTCTTATGAAACTTCCAACAAAGAAAGCGCTATTTCCCCCTCCCCTCAATCCCCTCCCACCAGGGGAGGGGGAGGTGCTTTTCTGCTGAGTTTAGCCTAGGGGTCCCCTCTCCCCAATGTGGGAGAGGGACAGGGTGAGGGGGAGTCCCACTTTGAAAAATCGGAATATCATTCATAAGTTTCGTTTCTGTTCAATCCGGGCACTCTTGAGTCCGGTGGCGTTGCTGGATTCCGGCTCCGGAATGGTGGTAAGGCATTTCATTTTTCGGTCAAATGGCTTAAGTCAACAGCATTGCCCCTATCCTCCCGAAAATGGACCATGGGCCGGCACCGACGCAAAACAAAGCGCACCTCTTCCCTTCCCCTCGCGAGAGAGGTTAGGGGGCTTATGCTCATCCTTCCAGGTTCCGGATTTTCCCCTCCCCTCGCGGCATAGGGCTATGAAAATGCAATTCGAT
>JAFGGA010000137.1 GCA_016930835.1 Deltaproteobacteria bacterium | reverse complement strand
GGGGCAGGTGTTCTGCGAATGTCACAAAATTCAGATGTCTCATAGATGTTCTGAGCACACCCCTTCTCCAGATCCGCCAGAAAAGGAGGTAGGGTCAATTCAGCCTCATTCAGTATAAAATGGTCCACCCCCTCAAATTGATCGTATTCGCTGGTGAACAGGGGCCCGCCGGCTATGACCTTGAGATTCGCCTCCTTACACCGGGCAATGATTTCACAAGCAGCCTCTCTTTGTAAAGCCATACCGCTGATAAAAACACAATCAGCCCATGCCAGGTCTTTTTCAGTAAGCTTCATCACATTCATATCAACCAGCTTCTTGGGCCATTCTTTGGGCAGCATGGCGCCTATGGTCAGAAGACCCAGGGGAGGTAAGGCCGCCCTTTTATGAATAAATTTAAGGGCATATTTAAAACTCCAAAATGTAGCCGGAAATTCCGGGTAAACCAACAATGCTCTCATGGTCTCTCCTTTTTTACGTCAAAACAATCTTTTCTCATTTAGGGGCTGTCTTCAGGAAATAATAGCAGTCGGGGTCGACTCCGAGAATAATAAAGTCATTCTGTCACTCAACTCCTTTGTAGGTCTCAAGCGTCTTAAAAAGGCATAATTACTTTCCTTTCTTTTTAAGAAGTTATCCTTTAGAGTTACTTTTACTTCTTAAAGCGTCGATGACCTCAATCCCTTCCGAATAAAAGACTGTATAGATTTTCATTTCCAAGGGTTTGACCAAGAGACTTCTTGTCCCGAGCAAAACGCTGAATCTTTCAGATCTTATATGATGGTCCAGGTCTTCACGGGTTTCCCACTCCTCGATCAGGTTGAAAACGGTTTTGCCGTCGATATCGCAAAAAACTTCAAAACTCAGACAACCCTTCTCCTTTCCCGCCGTCTCAATCATCGAGAGGAGTGTCTGCATAACCTCTTTCTGTTTTTGCGGAATCACACTCATGATTATTCTGAAAATGATCATTAAGGTATAACCTACCCTCAATATCCGTCTTTAAAGGTTATCGGAACCATCAGTCATTTTGCTTGGAAACCTTAATCCAATACGGCACTTATTTTTTTCTTTCAACTTCAAAAATTTTTTTTCAGCCGGATTAAATGTTCAACCGTTTTTTGATCGTATTCTCCTCTAGCTTCAGTTGATGTTCTTTTGAAAACTTAAGGCTATAGCGGTATCCGGCTCTTTTTTGGCAAGCTCAACTTTCAAGTAAAATTCTTTCTCATATATCATCCGTCTGAGGTCTTCGGTCACCTTGATAAAATCTTCTTGTTCAGCATTATTCTCCATATTCTCTTAATATTTTATTTGCCTTTGCATACTCTCCTTAATAAACAACGGCGGCATTCAATCTTTAAAATCTTCATACCTCTTTCGTAAAAATCCGGTAAGGATAGCGCTGGTAAAACGGCCGGTAAAAACAATAGTGCTGTTATTTACTGTTATAAATAATCAATATTTGTGCCAAAGATCCAACACTAGGGATTGTGTCGTCATCACCTTGATTTTTAAGAATAATCAGTTTCAAAGCATATTCCAGGGTCGTTATTAATTGCCGGTTAAAAAGGATCATATTTGCCCATATGGTCATATATGATCCTTTTTTGGGTCTGGCCGGTTTTACGGGTGAAAAATAATAAGGAGAGACTTAACCCTAAGGTTGTATAAAATTTGATTTTAAAACACTGGAGATCAGGCCATCAAAGAACGATTGGACGTTTTCAAGGACGAAAGTGTATTGAACATACAGTGAGGTCTTGAAAACGTCCAATCGTTCCTTGATGGCCTGATATAAAGCGAGCGTAGCGCTTTTGGACCAAAGTTTTATGAAGCGTTAGGGTTAACATAGAAAAAAATAGAATCCCAAGATGCCGTTGTTTTATCGGGCACCAATCTCCGCATCACAGCATCGTGAGATGGCCGTTAAAAGATACACATGCATTCGAGAAACTATCTTCTTTAAAGAAAGCCGTTTAAACCAGTATATTCTCATTATCCGGACACCAGAGCTCCTCGGACCATCTTTTGAAATTCTAACATTTTAAAGGGTTTAAATATGACCGAGCAAAAAGGCCCTCCTTCCACCTTCTTGAGAACGTCTTCCCTGTCAGAGCCCGTTAGCAGAATAACTGGCGTGCTTGGGGATCTTTTTTTAATATGGCCGGCCAAACTCAAACCGTCCATTGCGGGCATCCGGAGATCGGTTAAAACCATATCAAAAGAGTTCCCGATAAAGACGGCCAGGGCTTCAATGCCGTTACCGGCAAGCACCACATCAAATCCCATAACCTCGAGGAACCCGGCAACCACGTCCTGAATGGATTCGTCATCATCAACCACCAGTATACGTCCGGACATTGCTTTCTCTGCCTTTGAAGATATTGATTTTCCCATCTCTTTCATATTTTCTCCCATTCCACATTTTTTTGCTGATCTCTTGTTATTGTATCCAAGGTTCGTGCCGGATCGGTTGAACGCTGATTTATTTAATTCAACATATTGAATTGACATTGAATAATCAAATTCGAAAGGGGTGTTGGATGGCCACGCCGACTCTAAACAGTGGTCATATATGGCAAAAGGTCAAATACAACCATGAACCCTGCCTATGATCGACATGGAAGGGATCGAATCTCCGCTCCACTGCAAGCAGATGCTCAACATCACTCAACAGGCTGTTTACCAACACGATATGGGCAAGGTACGGAGAACTCCTCCCTTGAGGACCAGAAAAGGTTTCAAAGCGAATGGAGGCTCTAAGGCATTTACCCAATGAGGATCTACTTTTTTTAGGCTTTTTAGCAACCATTGTTTCCGTGGTCATGAGAAGGCCTGCCGAGGATGCGGCATTTTGAAGCGCAAATCACGTGACCAAGGTCGGATATACAATACCGGTTTTCATAAGATCTTCATCAATCCCTGTTTCGGCTTTGAACCCAAAATACCCTTTACCTTCCCTAACGTGGTGAACCACATCTGAGCCGCTAGGTTGATCCTAAGCTTGTTTTGCCTTATAATATAATTATGAAAAAGTTTTTTAGGTTATCAAATAGAAAGCCGGTGAGGAAATCATTGGAGAGAATAGCAAAAAAATATAAGGAATCATGGTTTGGGGTTAATAAAATATATTTTCTCATTGTTATCCTTCTTCTTTCCGCAATAAAATCAGGCCTATTCTTAAGCGGTTTTATCATTCCTCTATCATTTTATATTCGCGGTATTATAAAGGCAAAGGTTCCTCTAGAGCCTAATGGAAATTTTCATTGCCAAACCTTTAAATATAAAGAGGTTGGGAATACGGTTCTGAAATTGGATGTTTGGTATCCAAACCAGATAAAAAGGTCTTATCCTCTTATATTCTTCGCCCATGGGGGTGGATGGATTTCCGGTTTTCGAAACCAACCAAACAATGTTTCATGGTGTAAGTTTCTTGCCTCAAAGGGTTTTGCAGTAGCCTCAATTGATTATCGTCTGGCTATGCGAAATAGCATGGAGAACATATTGACTGATTATACAGACGCCCTTGAATTTGTTAAGAACAACGCTGAAAAATTAAGAATCAAAAAGGACGATATTGTGCTTATGGGTTTATCCGCCGGAGGTCATCTTGCACTTCTCTATGCTTCATACCACACTTTTATTAATGATGAAACGCGAATGAAAGGAATCAAAGGTGTTATCGTTTATTATTCACCATCAAATCTGAGGGATATATTTGGAAAAGAACAAAAATCCTTATCAGCCCGTTTTGCCACCATGGCGACCTTCAAAGGAATGCCCGGTCAAAAGCCTGGGCTCTATTACTACTATTCTCCGATAGAATGGATATCTGAAAGGATGGTTCCCACGCTCGTGGTACATGGCAGAAAGGATGTGGTTGTACCCTATACATCTTCAATTAAACTTGTCAGCAAACTTAAGTCGAAAAACATACCATGCCGGTTTCTTCTCCATAAAGATGGAGGACACGGTTTTGAGACTAATTTGAAAGATTTCCGAACAATAAAAATACTTGAAGACACGGTCAGGTTTATGAAAAAATTTGTCAGCTAACTTCGATCAGGAGATGGCATATTTTCTTCCTGCTGATTGGGGGATGTCAGTCTTAATAAAGGCTAATGAGTGAGATGAGGATAGACATCAAAAATGAAAATCGACTTTTCATATAAAAAAAGAAATATTATTTCCAATTCAGGATACATCTTCAAGGGTAAACATTACCGGTGCAGTTATATACGTTTTCCAACATTGTATGAGAAACCTGAAGCGGGTACCGAAACCGTTGAACTGTACAATTTTCAACCGAAGTCAAAGATACGGGCTTCGTTAATGATATTACATGGGTTAGGCAGTTCAAATATTAAATTTTTACTTTGGATGGGTAAACAGCTCGCGTCAGCGGGGATAAATACTTCTGTTCTAATCCTTCCGGGAATTTATACCCGAGTGGAAAATGGCTCTGCCAGCGGTGTGAGTTATTTGCATCCTCATATACCTCGCATGTACAATATATGGGAACATGCAGTCGTTGATACACTTTCAATAATAGACTTTCTTGAACAGAAAAAACTTTGGAAAAAAAATAACTGTCTCTTAGGGTATTGTCTTGGCGGAATGCTTGCGTCAATAGTTTCGGTGCTGGACACGAGGGTCCAACAGACCATTTTCATGACAATCGGAGGTCATCTTCCCAGGATACTATTTGAATCCAGGACTACCCTTTTTGTCAGGAAGATTATTCAGGCCGGGTTTAAAAACGAATACTATCTCCATGATAAAAAAAGGCTGTATACGATCTATAAGGAACAACTTCCCTCTGTAAAAAAAATGTCTCTTCATGAGATATTAAACAATGAAGAAATCCATCCGCTATTCCGAATAGATCCTCTCTCCTATACCCATCTATTGGATAAATCAAAAATTGCCTTTATAGATGCTCTATTTGATCGTTCATTACCCTTTCAGAGCCGAAGGCTGCTATATAAAGAGATGGCGGGAACGGAAAGATATATCATCCCTATCGGTCATGTATCCTGGCTCCCGTTTGAATATCTGCTGGCCAGATACATAACCTATAAAGTGCATATATATGACAGAAATGTCGCCAAAAGACTCATCATGAGGGAAATGATAGAAGATCCTCTGGATGATTTTTTGGAATGACGGTTCCGGTAGTTGAGCTAATACGCAAACCCCCAAACATCCACCGTCAACAAAGGCTTTAGGCCATGGGCGAGGGGGGTGTGTATCCGTGTAGGATGTCTTCGTAAACGCCAACTTTCCATTTTTCAACACCAGCCAGACCCGGCCGCTGCCGAACCGGGTCAAGGCGGCCCTATCAAATATCTTTGACTTGCAGCACTAAGGTGATGCCGTCGCTCCTGCGGCTCTTGATGTTGGTGACTCTTAAATTCTTGTGCATTGTGCATTACTCTTGTTTCCCATCAAATTGCTCAATCAAGCCTCACTGGTGATGGGGAGGGGTATCAATTCGCCCTCCGGCAATCGAACGATTCGAGCCCAATAGGAAAATAGAATTTTAATCATATTGATGAGTTGCTCCCATCCCTCCGGCTTGATGATATAACCGGCCGCTCCTGAAGCATAACACTGTCTGACATCTTCCTCGTCCCGTGACGAGGTATATACGATCACGGGAATATGCATAAGCTCCGGCATAGACTTTATCTCGATAAGAACATTAATTCCATGTATCCCGGGCATGTTGAGATCCAAGAGAATAAATAAAAGCCGATGATCTTTTTTGGGATCAGCGTATTTATCCCGTCCAAGAAGGTAGTCCATCAGTTCCTTGCCATCCGGCACTCGACGCAGATCACAATTAAAATTACATTCTTCCAATCCTTCCTTAAACAAGAAGGCTTCTTCGTCATCATCGTCGGCCATGAGAATAGTGAAATTGTCTCGATTTACGTCCATTTTGCCTCCTTATCCCGAACTCATGATTATTCTAAAAATGATCATTACGATAGGACCTATTGTCAATATCCGACCTTAAGGGTTGTCGAAACCATCAGTAATTTTACTTGGAAACCTTATTGAATATTCAATGCGGTATTATTTTTTTCTTTCAGCTTCAAAATTGACGATCTCGTAAAAAGTCGGAAATCACGCATTTTTGTCATTCCGGCGAAGGCCGGAATCCAGTCTTTTCAGATAGTTACATGGACTCTGGACCCCGGCCTCAGTCTCTCCCGTACTTAATACGGGACCGGGGTGACGACTTTTTACGAGTTCGTCATTATTAGTACTCAATATTTATGCCAGGTTTCTAACACTAAGGGTCGTGTCGCCCATCATTTTGATTTATAAGAAGAATTAGTTTAAAAAATCCATTCAGTGTAGTCGCTAACTACCATCCAAAAAGGGTCATATTTACCCAAGTGGTCATATATGACCCTCATTTAGATCTCTTTTGTAATGTGATTAGCATATGTTAAGGGTAGGTTGGAAATGATAATAGACTTTTTCTTGATGTCCACATCGCTTCATTGGGATAAGATCTTATGGTTTTCGGATGTCAAGTTTTCGCATACGAGCACGCAACGTGCTGCGGTTGAGCCCAAGGATCTCGGCCGCCCCGTTTTTCCCGCTGACTTTCCATTGGGTCTGATCGAGGATTCGCATAATATGTTCACGCTCAACCGCTTCCAGAGTTTCCAGCGTCGTCGATAGATCCATCTTCTGAGTCTTCTTCAATTCATCCACCAACCGCAGTTTGGGTCCTGAAGAGTTAATCATTGCCCGCTCGAGGACGTTTTCCAGTTCCCGGACATTGCCGGGCCAGTGATAATTCTGCAAGGCATTCATGACGCTTGTCGGGATGATCTCAATGGATTTACCCATTCGTTTGGAGATCTTTTTGACATAATATTCAACCAGAAGCGGGATGTCCTTCAACCGATCCCGGAGCGGCGGAACGGTAATCGGGAAAATATTTAACCGGTACCAGAGATCATCACGGAACCTGCCCCTACTGACCTCCTCTTCCAGATTGCGATTGGTGGCCGCAACAATTCGCACATCGACCTTGATGGCTTGGGAGCTGCCCAACCTTTCAAATTCACCATCCTGAACCACCCTGAGCAGTTTGGCCTGCAATTCCGGAGGCAACTCTCCGATCTCATCCAGAAAAAGGGTTGCCCCATCGGCAATCTCAAATCGCCCCAACTGTCTGGTGTGGGCACCGGTGAAGGCGCCTTTCTCATGACCAAATAGCTCGCTTTCGATAAGGTTTGAAGGCAGAGTGGCGCAATTTATCTTCACAAACGGCCGATCTTTCCGCAGGCTCAGGCCGTGAACAGCCCGTGCGACCAGCTCTTTGCCGGTTCCGGTTTCACCGAGAACAAGGACAATGGTATCAGTCGGCGCGATCTGCTCAACCTTATAAAGCACATAATTGATCCCATCACTCTGACCAATAATGTTCTCATGGTCGTATTCCAGTTTGATTTCTTCTTGTAGATACGCCCTCTCCACTTCAAGTTGATCTTTTAACTTTTTTATCTCAAAAAGTGCGGCTTCAGCGGTTTGTTTGCCCTTTTCCGCTTCTTCCCTTGCCATACTGATCTCGGCCGTTCGTTTTTCAACAAGTTCCTCTAAATGTCTTTTATAATATTCCCGTTCGGTCACATCTTCGATGGCCAAAAGGACCATCTGGGTTTGCTTCGACTCCCTGTAAAACCGTCTGGCATTCAAATGCATGATCTTCCGGCCTATGGTCTCAAATTCATGTTCCACCTCAAAGTCGTTAAATGTGGAATTCTGAGGAAGGATATCTTCAAGCAATTCCCTAAGTCTTGGGATGTCCCATTGTCGGTTGCCGAGATCATAGATCAATATCCCCTCGGTTTCCTCCTGTTTAACCTTAAAGGTCTGATAAAAAGAACGATTGGCCCTTACAACCTTTAAATCGGAAGCAAGCACGACCAAGGGTTCACGAATCGAACCCAAGATATTATTGAAAATATCCATAAAGACTTGTACTTTCTGTTTATCGTATGACAAGGCCTTTATGATTTGTTCAAATTCCTTATCAGGCTGCTTATTATTCATTGGTGAAACCCAAAATTTTTTTATAAGGACCTAAATCCCTGCCTCGCAAACGCTCGCGTATCGCAACAAGGAAATAAAGAAACAATGCCTATGACGATTCCCCTGCACCGATGAGCGGCAAGACCTTTTCCAACTGAAACATCACCAGGTATCTCTCCTCCAAGGAATCATTTTTGTATTCCCTGCGGCTGAGATATTGAATCAGCTCGCTGTTCTCTTCTTCGCGGATCTTCTTCAGATAAAGCCGTCTTCCCTTATATCCGGGACCTTCTTCCACAAACAAAAAAACGGCATAAGGGTTGGATTGGAGATTATGGTGGGTCAGGCGATCACGCATAATAAAAGCGATAGAACCATCATCCAAGAAATGGGGCCTGGAATATACGGCCGCATTGACCTTTCCTTCCTTGTCCGCCGTAGACATGACCCCTATCCCCTTGGTATTTTCAAAATAAGCTTTTAGATCTTCCATGGCTCCCTCCTTGGCATTGCATTCACTGATACTTTTATCATAAGATCAATGGAACATCAATGAACGTTTTTGTGTGACCGTTTGGTCACTTTTTCATTTGTCATTTTCGATGGATTCAATTATTTTTTTGTATCACAATAATAAGCCGGAGCCGCATAATGGAAAAAATTCGCATTGGAATCAGCACCTGCCTCCTTGGGGAGGCCGTAAGGTATGACGGCGGGCATGCCCTTGACCCGTACATTACCCGAACCCTTGGCCGATATATGGAATTCGTTCCCGTCTGTCCTGAAGTGGAGGCCGGATTCGGTGTTCCCAGGGAGCCTATTCGCCTGGAGGGAGATCCGGCTTCACCCCACCTTATGACCAGGAATACCCGAAAAGACCTCACGGAAGTCATGTTGACCTGGGCCAAACGCAGGGTGCGGGAGCTTGAGGAAGAAGATCTGCGAGGTTTTATCTTTAAAAGCAGGTCGCCCAGCAGCGGGATGGAGCGCGTCAAAGTCTATACCGGAAAAGGAATGCCCGTCAAAAAAGGCGTGGGACTCTTTGCCAGGGCCTTTATGGATCACTTTCCCCTCATCCCGGCCGAAGACGAGGGAAGGCTTCATGATCCCGACCTACGCGTAAATTTTATTGAACGCGTCTTTACCCTGGACCGGTGGCGAAAAAACTTAAAGGATAGAAAGAGTCCAGGCGGACTTGTGGCCTTTCACACCAGGCATAAATTACTGATCCTTTCCCACAGCACGCAACATTATCGTCAAATGGGAAAATTGGTGGCCCAAATCAAGGGCCAAAATACCACCGAACTCTATACGAAATATGAATCCCTGCTCATGGAGGCGCTTCGATTAAAAGCAACCGTCAAAAAACATACCGATGTCCTTCAACACATGATGGGATACTTTAAAAAACAGCTCACCGCGGATGAAAAGCAAGAACTCCTGGGATTGATCAAGGATTATCATGATGGACTCATACCACTCATCGTCCCCATCACCCTCTTCAAGCACTATGTCAGGAAATATGAACAACCTTACTTAAGAGATCAGATCTATCTCTCACCTCACCCTCTGGAACTTAAGCTCCGTAATCAGGCATAAAATCACATTGCTGAGTTGAACGAAAAAATGGACCCTCTAAAAAATCAGGATTTGATAAAACGATTCTTTTTTTGTATGATGCATGAATTGCATCCCATCGGATAAAAGTTTTCAATGCTTGTTTCAGGACACTATTTTCAATGTGTGGCCAAGGATTATTATAACAGCATCTTTATGAGAGGAGGACACTTTGGATAAAAAACAGGTTATTGTCATCGGGGCCGGGCCGGGCGGGTTGGCGGCGACCTTGCTGCTGGCAAGCAAGGGTTATCGGGTCACTGTTTTTGAAAAAAAAGACTATATCGGCGGTCGCAATTCCCCCATCAAACTGGGAGATTATACCTTTGACATGGGGCCTACTTTTTTTCTCATGAAAGATGTCCTGGAGGATATATTCCATTTTGCGGGCCGTTCCTTATATGACTATGTAGAGATCAAAGAACTCGATCCCATGTACCGCCTCTTGTTCAGCGGAAACCGTACATTGCTCCTCTCGCGTGACAAGGGTAAGATGAAACAAACGTTGGAGTCCTTTTATCCCGGCAGCTATGAGGGATATCTAAAGTATCTTGCAAAAGAAAAGAAAAAATACGATAAACTCATTCCATGCCTTCAAATGCCGTATGGGAAAGTGACTGATTTCTTTAAAAAACAGCTCATTACCTCCATCCCTTATCTGGACGCTCATACCAGCATCTACAACGTGCTGAGCCGCTATTTTGACAACAATGATACGCGCATCGCCTTTACATTCCAGGCCAAATATATCGGCATGTCACCCTGGGAGGCGCCTGGCACCTTCAGTATTATCTCCTATATCGAACATGGGGGCGGCATCTTTCATGTGATGGGCGGCTTGAACAACCTCAGCCAAGCCATGGCAAAAGCGGCACAGGAAGAAGATGCGGTGATACACACCGGCTCTCCCGTTAAAAAAATCATTATCGAAAACCGGACGGCCGTGGGTGTTGAACTGGAAGACGGAACTATTGAAAAGGCCGATTATGTGATCATTAACGCGGATTTCGCCCATGCCATGACGCATATTGTGGATCCCCGGAATATCCGAAAGTGGACCGCGAGTAAGCTTGAGAATAGCAGATATTCCTGCTCCACATTCATGCTGTACCTGGGGGTCAATAAGATCTACGACCGGATTCCTCACCATAATATCATATTTTCGGATGATTACAGAAAGTATGTGGAGGATATGACAGACCAAACGACCGTCTCCGAAGACCTATCTTTTTACGTCCAAAACGCGAGCGTCACGGATCCATCACTGGCCCCGGAGGGAAAATCAACCATCTATGTCCTTGTGCCCGTCCCCAATAACAAGAGTCGCATTGATTGGGAGGGTAAAAAAGCGGATTTTCGAAACAGGCTTCTGGATCTCCTGGAAAACAAGGCCGGATTTCAGAACATCCGTAAACACATTGAACGGGAAAAGGTCATCACCCCTCTGGAATGGGAGAATGAGATCGATGTCTATAACGGCGCCACATTTAATCTTGCCCATAACGTAGCCCAGATGCTCTATTTCCGACCTCACAACCAGTTTGAAGAATTTAAGAATTGTTACCTTGTGGGCGGAGGAACCCATCCGGGCAGCGGTCTACCGACCATATACGAATCCGGCAGAATCACGGCGGATCTCATTTTTAAGAAAGACGGCCTTCAAAACTGATATATAATGACGCTCCCCTCTCCAATACGTGGGTTACCAGCCAGGGTTGCATCATCCCCGCTCCCGCCCTCACGGGCATCGGTGAGGTTCTTCTATCCCTTCATCCAGCAAAGACGTAATCTTGACATACTCGTAAAAAGCCGTCACCCAGGCAAAGGCCGGGATCCAGAATCCATGTAACTATCTGGAAAGACTGGATTCCGGCCTTTGCCGGAATGACAAAAATGCGTATTTTCCGACCTTTCACGAGATCGTCAATCTTGTTTGAATATACAAAAAAACATCTATCGCCTTGCATCCTTCAGAAATGTAATTATTTTAAAAGGAAATTGGAGCAATGACTTTTTAACTGTTAATCTTTAAAAGGAGTTCATGAAATGGCGAATGAACAGGTACACGAGAAAAGGTTTGTTTGGGTAAAGGACAAAGCAGGAAACGAATATGTCTGTAGGGTTATGGATCTAAAAAATCCAAAAAATGTATCTGAAGAAGATTTGAAGAATTGTGTGGATGATGCATCCATGGGTGTACCCATCGGAGATTGAAAAGAAGTAAAACAAAGCGGTTTGTAAAAGCAGGGAGTTTTTGCCCTGCTTTTTTATGTCAACATTAACTTATCCTTCAGAAACATGGCCCGTCAAAAGCCCCTTTTAAACACTGCACAAAAATTGTCTGACCTCATTAAGATAACGGTCCTTATCGTTTTCCAACCCTTTTGCATGGGGACCGGAAATCACAATCTTTTTCTTTAGCCCGGACACGGCACGGAACAAATTTTCCGCATCGGAAAAAGGTATGGCTTTATCATCACGGCTATGGACGATCAGGACCGGACACCGGACGTCGGCCAAATATTTTTGCGTCTCAAAACGAGACGTCGTAAGTAACCGTAAGGGAAGCCATTTAACGGCCCGGGCCGCAACCTCCACCAGGGAAGGAAAGCCCCCTTCCAGGATAAGACCCCGGGGATCAAAACGGGAGGCCGTGAAAGAGGCCATGGCGCAACCCAGGGATTGGCCGAAAAAAACAATACTTTTCAAAGCAATATTTCTTTCTCTTAAGAGATATTCACATGCCGCTTCACTGTCATGAAAGACTCCCCTCTCCGTGGGTCGTTTTCTATCGCTCTTTCCAAAACCCCTGTAACCGAATAAAAACACATGAAAACCCGCCTTGACCAAATGGCTTATCTGCATCAAAAAATCAGCCATAGTCCCTTTGTTGCCAGGGAAAAGGATAAAGGTCATACCTTCGCATTCTTCAGACGGTTTCCCGTGGATAAACCATCCCTGAAGACGTACATTATCGGATGTCTTGAAAAAGACCTCCTCATATTGAAGATGAAAATCCGATGGTGTTTCAGCGAGTTTGCGAGAGGGAAAGAGGATAAAGAATCGATGGAAAACAAAGTATCCCACGCATATCATGAGGTAAACAATGCCTATGAAAACAATAAGAAATAAAACCATTGATGGCCATGCCATGGAGTTGTACATCCTTGCTTAATAGAGAAAACGATAGATCCTTTTCAGGGCTTGAAGGCCTTTTCCATATGGTGGAAAATGAAAACGTGCTCCCCTATATCCCGCGCTCATAACACTCCGAAACTGCGTAAAACAATCAAAGGATGCCTTGCCATGATAAACCCCCATGCCACTCTCTCCAATGCCACCGAAGGGGAGATAACTTGTAGCCGCCTGCTTGATGGTCTCATTAATACCGACGGTACCGGACGGCAGTGCCGACATCATTTTCTCTTGAAGCACCCTGTTTTTTGTAAAAAGATAAAGGGCCAGGGGATGGGGCCGCTTTTGAAATTCGGTTATAAGATCGTCGGTATCTTTAAAGCTCAAGACAGGCAAGATCGGACCGAAAATTTCCTCATTCAGGACCGCTGCACCCTGGGGGACATCTTTGATGATGGTGGGCGCAAAATACAAATTTTTCTCATCAAACCGACCACCCATTTCGACCAGTCCGCCATCATCCAGATATGCGGCCAGTCTTTTGAGATGATGGGCATTGACGATCCTCCCATAGTCCGGGCTCTTTTCAGGCTCCTTACCAAAAAAGCGATGAATGGCTCTTTGGAGTGCGAAAAAAAAATCCTCCTGAATATCTTCATGGCAATATACCGTATCCGGGGCGATACAGGTTTGGCCTGCGTTCAGGAACTTTCCCCAGGCAATGCGTTCAGCGGAGACACCGATGTCCGCGTCGCGAAAAACAATACAGGGATTTTTACCGCCCAACTCCAGGGTGACGGGTGTCAGATTCTCGGCTGCCTTGGCCATGACTTGCCGTCCCACAACGGTGCTTCCGGTGAAAAATATGTGATCCCATTTCATGTTAATCAATTCTCGCGCTGTTTCTTCATGCCCCGGAACCACACGGCAATGATCAGGGTGAAAAACATTTTTAATAATGATTTCAATTATCTTTGCCGTCTCAGGCGCAAATCTTGAAGGCTTGAGCACGATGCAATTACCGGCAGACAAGCCCCCGATTAATGGCGCCATGATCAGCTGAAACGGGTAGTTCCATGGACCCAGGATGAGCACCACACCCTTTGGGACAGGCATCACAAAACTTCGGGCCGGCCAAAACATCAAAGGCGTTCCCACGCGGCGGTTTTTCATCCAGCCACGAAGGTTTCGTAAGGCATATTTGATCTCACTCAAAACAAAACCCAGCTCTGAGACGTAGGCCTCCGCACCGGGTTTCCCAAGGTCCTGGTAAAGGGCGTGAAGGATCTCGTCTTCCCTGTGAAAGATTTCCCGCCTCAATCCTCGGAGGCCGTTCCTGCGGAAAGATTCAGACCGTGTTTGTCCGGAATAATAGAATACCCTTAATGATTCAAACATGACGCTGTCCCTCTAAAGTGCATAAAAAAATACTATCCATGTTCTTGTCGTTATGCCATAATACACAATAAATGATGAAAAAATCCACCCTACTCAAAAAAATATCCATATTTTATTTTCTATCCGTCACTCTTGTTGCTTTTTGCACGGGTGAACCGGCCTTCTGCAATGATTCATCCATCCTGTTGCGCCAGGGTATCGATTCTTTTCACAAGGCCTATAATGCATGGGATGAAAAAAATTTCGAGGAAAGCCTATCACTGTTCAAAAAGGCCTCCCAAATAGGAACCAAAGACGGTCTCGCAGAATACTGGTCAGGGACTGTTTATTTTTTTCTGTCTCTTCACAATCTCTTTTCCCTGGAAAAGGCCCCCGACAAGGTTCGCGGGATCGAAAATGCCGAAAAGGGGATTGAGATCCTGACAAAATCTATTGAGCTATCTCCTGGTTTTAGCGAAAGTTACGCCTTACGGGGTGTACTCAGGGGGATACTGATCAAGATGAAACCTTTTTCCGCATTTACCCAAGGTCCCAAGGTGGGAAAAGACCGGGAAAAAGCACTAACCCTTGATGCATATAATCCCCGCGTCCATTACCTTACCGGTGTCAGTTTTTGGTTTGCCCCGGAGATACTGGGCGGTTCCGATAAAGCCTTAGGGCATCTTTTTGAAGCTGAACAATTATTTGAGAAAGAGGTCCAAACCCCTAAAAACGATCTACTCCCTTCATGGGGGCAAAGTACCTGTTTGGCCTTTATGGGGGATATCTACTTGGCTCAGAAACAGAATGAAAAGGCTTACGGCTATTATCAGAAGGCCCTGCAGGTAAATCCAAGTGATCCCCTGGCCCTAAGGGGAATGAAGAAAATGGATGGAATGAATCAATAAAAGAAAGAGAAATCCCAATGACACAAAACAAAAAAAAGGAGATCATTATCATCGGAGCCGGACTGGGAGGCCTTTCCGCGGCCATATCCCTTGCCGTCAAAGGATATCCCGTATGCGTTTTTGAAAAAAACGACAAGGTCGGGGGCAAGCTGAATGTCCTTGAAAAAGACGGCTTTTCCTTTGATCTCGGGCCGTCCATACTCACCCTCCCCCATTACTTTCGAAGGCTCTGGAACCGCGCCGGCAGGCGAATGGAGGATGACGTCACCATTGAGACCGTGACCCCCCATTGGCGGAATTTTTTTGAAGATGGGACCGTGGTGGATCTCCACATGGATCCGTCGGAGATGAAAAAGGAGTTGTCCAAATTGGGCGATCCGGACCTTGAAAGGCTTTTTAACAAATTTCTAAAATATTCAGCCAAGCAATATGACCTTATCGAACAGGGTTACTTTGAGAAAGGCTTGGATACGAAACGGGATTTTATCTCGTTCTATGATTGGAAAGATATCCTAAAAATAGATTATTGGACGACCATGCACAAACGCGTCAAAAAACGACTAAAGAATCCTTATCTCATTGACATCATGGATTACTTTATCAAATACGTGGGCTCCTCCGCCCTCAGGGCCCCTGGTTTTATGAACCTGATGCCGACCATACAATTCCGATACGATCTCTGGTATGTCAAGGGAGGCATGTACAACCTGGCCTTGGGCATGGAACGACTTGCTAGGTCAATAGGTGTTGATATTCGATTAAATGCAGAAGTTATAGAGATCGAAAAGGATGAAAACCATATCCTGGGCATAAGGCTGGTTGACGGCTCTTTTCACGAAACCGATATCCTGGTCTCCAACATGGAGGTCATTCCAGCCTATGAGAAGCTCCTCAAAGAAGAGGAGACCTTTATGCATACACTGGATCCCTTTGAACCCGCCTGTTCAGGCCTTGTGCTCCACATCGGAACCAACCGTCCTTTTCCACAATTGGCCCACCATAATTTTTTCTACGCCAAGGATCAGGAAAAGCACTTCCGCACGGTCTTTGAAAAAGGCGAGATCCCCGAAGATCCCACATTATATGTGGTGGCACCCTCGCGCACGGATCCTTCGGTCTGCCCTGCAGGGTGCGATAATATCAAGATCCTTCCCCACATCCCCTATCTGAAAAAGCAGGGCAATCCACCCCCTGAAGCCTATCAGGCCCTGAGGGACCGCATACTGCAAAAAATGGAACGAACCGGGCTGAAAGGCCTGAAGGACAGCATCATTATCGAAGACATGTGGACCCCGGTTGATATTCAGAAGCGTTATTACTCCAATGGGGGATCTATCTATGGTGTGGTTTCAGATAGAAAAAAGAATTTCGCCTTGAAATGTCCGAAAAAGAGCGCCAAATATAACAACCTCTTTTTCACAGGCGGTTCCGTCAACCCGGGCGGCGGCATGCCCATGGTGGTCCTTTGCGGGCAGAACGTCGCCGACGCGATCCATGAAGAATACGCCGACAAGGCAGCGGCAAGATGATCTGGTTCGGTTTCACGGCGCTTGTTTTTTTCATTATCGGTTTCTTTATACTCTACAGGGTGCCGGTCTGCGATTCAAACAAAAAACCCCCTCGATCCCTTCTCAAGATAAGCATCATTATTCCCGCGAGAAACGAAGAACACAACTTACCAAAGCTCCTAAGCTCTTTAAAAAACCAGACACTCCTGCCTGATGAGGTCATTGTTGTTGATGATAACTCGGAAGACGCCACGGCCCGTGTAGCCGGAGAATACCAGGTACGGGTCATCACCTCCTCTGCTTTGCCGGAAGGTTGGCTGGGAAAACCCTGGAGCTGTCATCAAGGCGCCCAAAAAGCGACCGGCAACGTCTTCATATTTCTAGATGCGGACACCTTTCTGGAAACAAGCGGTCTTGAAAGGATGATGCGAACCTTTATTGCAGGACCGGGGGTCGTCTCTGTTTTTCCTTACCATCAGGTGGAAAAATTTCACGAAGCCTTTTCAGTGTTTTTCAATCTCATGCAATTGATCGGCATGAATGCCTTTTCTTTTTTAAAAAGCCGAAAACCAACAGGCATGTTCGGGCCGTGCCTGATCATTTCACGCAATGATTATGTGATAAGCGGCGGGCATGAAGCCGTACGCGAAGAAGTCCTGGAACACTATACCTTGGCAGGCGTTTTAGAAAAACACGGCATTGCCATACGCCTATTCAGCGGCAAAGGAAGCCTGAATGTGCGAATGTATCCGGAAGGATGGAAAACACTCATTCAAGGTTGGACCAAATCATTCACTGCGGGAGCAGGTAAGACACCCCCCCTGACAATGCGTCTCAGTATTATGTGGATATCCGGGTTACTGATCACACCCGTTTTTTTTCTCGTTTCGATCTTCTCCGGACCCGTTAGTGGGCTTTTATTCTGGTCTGCTATTTATACCTTGTATGTTCTTCAACTTTATATTCAATTTCGCAGGACCGGCACCTTCCCTTTATGGTCCATGGTTTTTTATCCCATAAACCTCGCCTTTTTCCTCACCGTCTTTACCTGGGCCGGATACAGGACCTCCAGGAACAAACAAATTTCTTGGAAAGGACGGAAGATCAATCAAAACTGAATGGTCCTGTAAAAAGTGGAAAAACACCTGTTTTTGCCATTCCGGCCTGCCTGCGCATGTCCGCACGCAGACAGGTGGAGACCGGGATCCAGTCTTTTCAAATAGTTACATTGGCTCTGGACCCCGGCCGCAGTTTATCCCGTACTTGATACGGGACCGGGGTGACGACTTTTCACGAGATTGTCAATGTTAACTATCGAAAACAAAGCTTATACTTGTGACTGAGTGCGACTTTACGATGTTTTTGCCCAGGATGATAAAACGTACAATGTACCGAGCGCGATATAAAGTCCGCTGTAGTTTATTTGTTACACGTCATCTTTTTGATTTGGAAGTTCAAGCAATCGCACATCATCAAGATCAACCGCTCTTCCTGCCGCTTTTTTCGAGGCAATTAAATCTTCGCGTGAAACGACATGAAATTGTTGACCTCGGTATTCAAGTGTGTTGCGATTTGACCATGCATCTTGAAAATTCAAACCCGGTGTCGATGTCTGCACATCCGTCCGGACACGGTCTTTAAAGATTGTTATTTCATTAGAGAGGATTTCTTCGACATTTATAAGTGATGCGGTACCCATCCCCGCCTCTAAAAGAGCGTCGAGTAGGCTTTGGGCATTTTCAGGGGTGGCTTCGATTGGGATATCTAAATCAAACGTGGCCCTTGGGACCCCATAAAGAACAGCAGCAATGCCTCCAATTACGATATATTTGACTTCATGTTTTTGAAAGGATGCGAACACTTCCTTTAGTCGATTGAGCATCTTTTTTTCCTGCTAAATCAGGGTTGAATTCCAATGCCAAGTCCGTAAAATAACAAAGTAATTCCATTCGATCAGGAATAGGAAGGGTACGGAACCAAAGAACTTTTGCTTCAATTGATTCATCATCTATATTGTGTGAAATCTGTTTCATATTGACAGCTTAATAAATTTCTCATGTTTTTTCAACGTATAATCTAGTTGTAAGACAGGATCTCCATTAGCAAATAGCATTTTACCAATTGTTTTGATTCTAATGATTTTCCCGGAAGGTAATTCATGCTGGTTAAGTGCTAAAACAGGCGATAACGACAGAAAGGAAATTTCTATGACAGACATAAAATTTCTGATCTCATTCTGTATTACCTTTTTTCACATAACCCATTGTTCATCAGAAAGGGCCGTTTTTTGGCCCAAATCCTGTGAAGCAAAAGGTTAAGAACTTACATATCTTTTCTGCCCCAGAGTTCGTTGTGCAAGATTATTTTTCTCCACACTTCACCGGGTTATTCACCAACCCTAACCATTCTTTCTATTGGTCGAAAATCTTTCATTTTGAATTCTGCCGTGTATGCTCTTGCCTTATCACCACCTTGAATGGTTAGCATAACGATATCGCCGTGTTCCTCACCGTCTTTATCTGGCCGGATACAGGACCTCCAGGAACAAACAAATTTCTTGGAATGGGCGGAAGATCGATTAGGCATTTATACGGGCAGGGCGCCGAATTGCTGTAACCAACTCAATCTGTCAGGTGAATTCCACAACTCGGCGACTTTGCCATCGGCAACCCGGATCATACCGATAAGCGCGACCGAAATTTTCTTACCGCTGGCAGGAACGCCCATATATTCCGCCTGATGAACCCCCTCAACCACAGCACGGTAAGCAACTTTATCACCTTCTGCGATCATGTCTATAAAGGTCGTACTATTGTCCGAAAAAGCAGCAAAATAATTATCCTGATGCTGCCTAAAAGCATCCAGGTCCATTATCGGGTTTCCACCGATCTGGGCCTTGAAACCGGGGGCGCAAAGCTCCACGGGCGATCTTCTATTTTGGTTCATCCTCTTAAAAAAATCGCGAAGCAAATCTCTATTTCCTTCTATTGACATATTCTACTCCTTTACAAGTGCATTGCAGGCCCCAAGATATTTTTACCAACTCCTGTTAAGGCCACCGCCATATGGTCTCAGGCATGATAAATGATTTCTGACTTCGGGTCAGGGGTAAAATCAGTCGACTTTTTTTATCATTATCCAAAAATTGACCGCATCATGTATTACCTCATAATCACTGATGCCCGCCTGCTCCAGATTGTCCTCGTACTCAGATACTTTTTCTTTTGTCACCATCTTTCGATATTCTTTTTCCCATTCTGGCTCTTTTAAAACCATTTTTTTATCGATTTCCCTAAATATTTCTCTATTACCAAAGCCACCACCTATAAAACTCATCCCTCCAGGTGCTAGAACTCTGTAAATTTCTCTGAAGGCTTGGACAGGATCTTTCCAAAAAAAAAGGGAACTCCTGCTAATAGCCAGATCCATAGTGCCGTCAGGCAAGGGTATGGAATGCACATCGCCCTCAAGGGTTTTTACCCTGAACTCTAAAGAATTGTCGCGAATGTATTGCTGCGCAAACTCCAACATTCGTGCAGACTTATCATATAAAATCACTTCCAACTGGGTAATCCGCGCCAGGGCCAATCCCAGAGAGCCTACACCACATCCCAAATCCAGGCAGGAGCCGGTGGTTATTCCAATATGGTAAACAATCTGTTCTGCTACTTCAGGATAAAGAGGGGATAGAACTTCCATAGCAAGCTGATTGAATTCAGCAGGACTCCTCTGCATGTAACTTTTTCTCCTCAGGATATTCTCAAATATTTACATTAATACTCTATTTTGAATAACAAAGATGTGAAAAGGCCTTTCATAAAAATCACATAATCTTCGCTCTATGATTGGCTAAACTTGACAATCTCGTAAAAGTCGTCACCCCGATCCCGTATCAAGTACGGGATAGACTGCTCGGGGTCCAGAACTCATATAATTATACAAAAAGACCGGATTCAGGTTTTTGCCTGTCTGCGTGCGGACACGCACAGGCAGACCGAAATGACAAAAACAGGTGGTTTACGACCTTTTACGAGACCGTCAAAAACTTATTTAGAAAATTTTTTCTCAAGCAGTTAATGCCTAAATACCACCGGAATTCTTTAACAGGCCAGCCAGTTCCTCCTTAGATATATCATAATGGTAAAACAGCTTGTAAAACTCTCTTGCCTCCTTCTCGATGTCGTACTTATACACCTCGGGGTATATTAAATTACCCATCCATCTGAGGCCTATCATACGATTTACTCCATGAGGACGATCAGCCCAGTTAAAAGGACCCGTAGGAAGGGCGTAGACCTTCTTGTTTTTAACAGCCGAAAGCTTTGCCCATTTGGGATCAGTCATAATTGTATCAAAATAGCCACCCTGGGTCTTTCCCCAGGCTATGATCACATCAGGATCCCAGGAAAGCAGATGTTCCATGGAAACGGAGGTCATGCCCATTCCGCTTTGCACTGGAACTTTGGCAACATTTATTGCCCCAATGAAATCAATAAACTGGGAATGGCTTGATCCTGAAGGATCAGTCTGTAGGCCTTTTGCGCCTTCGGCGTAATAGACCCGGAATCTCTGATCTTCGGGGATGATTTTGGACTTGGTCTGAATATCCATCAAGGTTTCCCGGCAATAAGCGCTCAATTTTGAAGTCTGGTTTTCTCTGTTTAGAAGCTTTCCAACAAAGTCATAGACATCACTTGAATCTTCCAGCTTACCACTCAGGACAATAACCGGAATACCTGTCCTCTTTTGTATTTCATCGGCCTTGGAACTGAGAGTTGTGTTAATATACTCCATACAAAGAATAACATCTGGCCGAAGTTGCAATAATTCTTCAGTATTACAACTATATTCCGGATACATGGATCCAAGTACGGGTAGATTACAAATTTCAGGGAGAAGATATTCATACTTTACCAATGACATGCGACCATTCCAGGCGATTATCAGATCGGGATCTATGGTATATGTCAGAACACCGGCCATAAGGTTTGTAAAAAATACCCTATCTATCTTTGCTGGCACAGTAACTTCTCTGCCGGCCATATCCATAATAACGCGGGTCGCTTTTTCCGTGCTAACAGCCGTGGAACAATTCATCATGAGCGCAACTAAAAATAATAATGTGATAATTAACTTCTTTTTCATATTTTAATCCTCCTATTTCTTACATATATAACGAGAGTGATAAGATTTAGAAAATTTCATTGGGTTACTCCAAATACCCTTATCGTTGAAGGAGAAACAGAGTCAAAAATATTATCAATTTTGCGCAAGGTTTGCGCGCCGATTGATTTCCCCCCGCCCGGAAGTGTTTGATGATACAGGGACACATAACAGCACTTGCTCTTTATCGCCGACATCCACCTCAACAATTTTAACGTCAACTCCATAAAGGCTTTTTAGATTTTTTTCAGTAATGATTTCCTTCGGGCTACCAAAACCGAAAATGACTCCGTCTTTTATCAGCAACACTGTAGAAGCATAGCTGAAGGCATGATCAGGGAAATGAGAAGACATCACAACACCTATATCCAGACCGGCGAGATATTGAACATGGCTGAGAACCAACATCTGATTGCCAAAATCCAAGTTGGCGGTGGGCTCATCCATTACCAAAAAATGTGGCTGTTGAGCCAATGCCCTGGCAATCAGTACCAACTGTCTCTCTCCCCCGCTTATTTCCGTATAAATCTTTTCTTTGAGATGGTGAATTCCCAGCATATCAAGCGCATCAGAGGCAATTTCTTTATCCTTGGCGGTCGGGGTAGAGAAGTTCCCCAAGTGAGCGGTCCTGCCTAACAGTACCATATCCATCACATTGAAAGGAAATGAAGGGCTATGGATCTGAGGAACATAAGCAAAATAATGAGCAATCTTACGCCTGGGCCAGTCTTCTATACTGTCTCCATCCAGAACAATCGTTCCACCTTGTAACCTTAAAAGTCCCAGGATGGATTTAAAAAGAGTTGTCTTGCCTGATCCATTGGGGCCCAATAAACACAACACTTCCCCCTCTCGTATGGATAATGAGGCACCGGTAACAACCGGCTTACCATCATAACCGCATATTGCATCACGTATTTCAACCTTCAATGAAATCCTCTCCTACTGCGGGTCAATAAAAAGATAAAGAACGGTGCCCCTATTAATGAAGTCAAAATCCCCAGGGGGGTCTCCACCGGGGCCAACATGCGGGCCAGATCATCTACCAGAAGCAGGTAAGTGCTCCCGATTAATATTGAGGCTGGTAGCAAAGCACAAAAATTCGGACCCAAAGCCATCCTTGCCAGATGGGGAACGACCAGCCCCACCCAGCTTACTACACCACTGATGGAAACAGCAGCGGATGTCATGAGCGTAGCGCAAATAATCACCATAAATCGGATCTTCTTTGTATCCACCCCTAGTGATTTGGCTTCGTCCTCACCAAGGGAAAGGACATTCAAGCGCCAACGCACCAAGTAAAGGAAAATCGTCCCAGCTAAAATCGGGATCAAGACTGACCTCACATCAGCCATATCAACCGATGCGAGACTTCCCATCAGCCAATAGGTAATCGCCGGCAGCTTATCAGTTGGGTCGGCCACATATTTGATAAATGCGATTCCGGAGGTGAAAAGGGTTCCAACTAAAATTCCTGACAAAACCAAAACAAGTTTGGGATCACGGCGAATTTTGGTACTTACCCCCCATGATATCAATACAGCGATAAGTCCAAAAACAAAGGAATAGATTTGGATGAGTAGATAATCCATTGAGAAATAGATGCCCAAAGCGGCTCCGAACCCCGCACCTGCTGAAGCGCCCAGGATATTAGGGGAAACCAGGGGATTTTGAAACATCCCTTGATAGGCGGCACCGGAAGCTGCCAGAGCGGTGCCTACAAGCATTGCGGCAAGAATACGAGGAAAGCGTACATGAAAGACGACAATATCTAGGATTGGAGGCGAGTTATGCTCCAGAGGGAAAATCTTTGCGAGAATGAAAACCCATAATTGCCTTAGAGAGATATCATAACGTCCTAATGATAAAGAAATGAGAAACCCTAACACAACAAGGACAACCAAAGTGATCCAGAGGTTCTTTTGAGAATTTTCTTTGGAATGTTCCGTTCTTTTTGATAAAATCAGTCTTCTTTTCATCTATAAAAACCTTAAATAGCCGCATCAATAGTATTCAAAGGTGGGCAGAAAGCAGGAATTCGGGTTATGATGTAACCGATAGTTGCTTAATCCGTATGACCCCAAAATCCACCCGCGTTATTCACGATGGAAATATTTTATGGTGGGCTTTGTTATTCTTGATGGATTTTATTATATCTGAATTGACAGATACAATAATTCCTTTTTCACTGTCAATTTTTTTTTAATTTTTTGATTTTGACCAGATTTCCTTTTTTAGGACAGGATTATTGACTCAACTTGATGTGAATATCCTACAAATAGAGATTGTTTAAAAAAACTTGGGGACTTGATAAAGCAAAATAGCGACGATTTTCAGGTTAAAAAAGCAGGAACAATAAAAAATCAGATGTAACTATTCAAAAAAGAGGATAAATGTTATTTCAATTTCAAAAAGGCCGTAAACCTTGATATCGACGTATCCATCGATATCCCTAAACATGAAAGGAGCACCCATGATTAATTATGACTTTTCCATACTGAATAGGATCGGGTTGACGCACGCTGCCGTGGGAGTAAAATTTTCCCTCATGAAACCTTCGGATCTTCCCCGGCTTCAAAAAAAACTGGCTTTTTGCACCATGCTGAAAGAAGCACAGGAAAACGATGGATTTTATGCAACCGTCGAAGAACATGGATGCAAAGTGGGTCCTTATCTATTGGGACAGATGAAAGAGGACCCTGTCTATGAAGGGGGAATGATCGGACCGAAACTCGGGGTATATGAAGATGCGCGAGCGAATAGGAAGATCTACACCAATATGTATAAATTTGCTGCAGGAAGCGCACCTTATACTTGGTTTGCACGTATCAACGAAATAACCTTCAATCCCGATTTGATGATTATTACGGCAAGGCCCACTCAAGCGGAGATCATCATGCGCGCGCATGGGTACCGAAGCGGGGCACCTTGGGAAGCAAAAGGAACAACCGTTGTGGGATGTGAATACCTATATATTTATCCCTTTTTTACCAATAAGATGAATATTCTCATATCAGGGTTGCACCATGGGATGAAAGCGAGAAAAACATTTGAAGAGGGCTTGCTGTTTATTACGATACCTTATGAGTTGATTCCTGTCATTCTGGATAATCTCGAAACCATGGAAAGAGAAAATAAGATTGATCTACCTCAATACCACTGGGGCGCTGAAGCGCATGAAAAGCATATGAAGGAGATCGGGGCGAAACTGGCAAAGGAGATTGAAACGGCCAATGCGCGTGAATCATAAAAAGTATTGATTGTTTGCTGCCGCATGCCTAATCCTTTAAGGGATCGGTATCATCCCTGGTAAAGGAGATTCTTGAAGAGATGAAAGCCCCCTTCAAAGCGGTAAAGCTCATATCCCTGGATGGTGTTCGATCAGATATGGACGCTACTGTCAAGCGAGGATGGAGACAAACTAGACGTTTCCCCTCCTATGGCCGACGGATGATTCGTTCATCCGGACCCGTAAAAAGACTTCTTTTGGGTCCCAATCCGTTATCTCAAGCTTCTCCATATCCTCGGCCTGACCATCTATCTCGACTGATCTCAAACCGGCACTTAGCGTTTCATGATGAGAATGGAGAACACCGGAAAAATCTTCCCCGTCCATGATAAAACCACGCTCAAAAAATAACGGCGCCAATTCCTTTGCGATAAGATTGAAGAGTTTTATGGTAACAACCCCTTTTCCCGATCTTTTCGCAGATCCTTCTTCACGATAGGAGATGGTGCTTCGCAACCCAGCAAAATGTCCACCCTTTCTCAAAGTTGCGCCCGCCAGACCCGGCATGGAGGCGGATAATGCCAGTGCGTCGCCATCACCAATCACCGCGGCCTCCACATCGTCCACAGGCCTGCCATTGAGGAAAATGGTCTGGATCCTGCTTTCAATGTATTCGGCATCCATTCCGATTTCTTCTCTAAGAAAACCCCCGATACTCAATCCCACATGACCTTCAACCCTCACTCCCTTTCTTAAGACCCCCATAAACATTGAAAGACCATCCTCATCCATAGACAATACAACATTCGTAATCGATGCCATTGCGTGTCATTCCCCAAAAAGAAGGTCCTCGATAAGAGGACCTCCCTAAAGAATCAGACCACATTCATTTTTTCCAAATTTTCTTATTGTCAGGTTCAAAGACCTTGCCTACCAATTAAAGACCTGATCAAGATCCTCATCCTTCACCTGGAAGGTTATGTTATGGGGCTCCAGGCTCTCTTTCTTGAAATAGTCAGGCAGTCTGTCTTGCTTAGATGTCAAACCCGCTTTCATATTGAACTCTCTTTCCTTTTTGAGAATGGATTTTCCTAACTCAGTCACGTCATCCGCCGTCAAGTTGGTGCCTAGAAAGGCATTGCACATATCCAAGAGGGCCTGAAAAGTCTCGGGTTGATCCATGATCGCAAAGGCGACAAAGAGGCATGTTCCAAGTGAGTCGATGGCAGCTGTTGTGATCTGAAGATTTCTTGAAAGCACAATCTGCCCTTCCGGCGACAAGGGATCCACATTACCACCCACTTTCATGATATTCGTAGCAACAGCATAGCCTGCTGTATGGTCGGCACCCATGGTGCTGGTGGCATAGGTTACCCCGATTCCCTGTACGGCCCTCGGATCATATGCCGGCATGGCCTGTCCCTTCACCACGGGAACCCTTTCCACACCAAAGGCCTTGCCCGCAACAGCCGCACCACTACCAAGTATCCTTCCGAGCGGTGATCCTTTGCCGACCTCGTGAACCAATTCCACGGCAGCCTTAGCATCCCCGAATTCGGCAAGGCCCGCCTCCATGACAACCCCTATCGTGGCGCCCATCTCTATGGTGTCCAGGCCGTAATCATCGTCCAGCCTGTCCAGCATGGCAATGGCATCCAGGTCATTGATGCCGCAATTCCCGCCATGAGCCCAGACCGTTTCATATTCGGGCTGTTTGGTCAGATAATTCCCATCCTTATCATTATAGATACCGGAACACTGGATGACGCATCCCCTGTGACATCCATGAGTGGCCAAGCCCCCCCTGGCCTTTTCGATTTCCACCTCTGTTTCACCGCTTATTGCCTCACACCCTTTAAAGCGGCCTGTGGTAAAATTGTAGGCTGGATAGCCTCCCGCCTCATTGATGATGTTTGTCAACACATTGGTTCCGAACGCCGGAAGGCCCTGCCCGGTCGTGGGGTTCTTTTTTAACCCATCCACCCATTCCTTATTAGCGGCCTTGAATTTCCCTGGGTCTTTGGGCTGTCTCATCTTCGTTCCTGTGTCATCCAACACGATGACCTTAATGTGTTTGCTTCCCATAACCGCACCGACACCACCCCTTCCTGCATGTCTCGTAGGCCGCATCTCCATATCGGTGCATGCGATCGATGAGGCAAGCATCTTCATCTCGCCCGCCTGGCCTATGGAGATACAGGCAACCTTGTCCCCATATTCCTCTTTTATTTTATCTATGAGGTCGTAATTGCCGAGCATCTTGTATTCATTGGCCTTTGTTATCTTGACTCCGTCTTTATTGATAAAGACCTTATAAAGGGTGTCATCTTTTGGTTTGCCTTCCATGACGATAGCTGCATAACCCAATCGGGCCAGCACCTGTGCCGGCTGTCCGCCGGCATTTGCCTCTTTGATACCTCCGGTGAGCGGACTTTTACACCCGACCGATATTCGGCCGGACATGGCGGCCGCGCTTCCGCTCAGAAGTCCGGGGGCGATGACGAGTTTGTTGTCTTCTCCCAGGGGATGGCATGATGGGGGAACCTCGTTATAGACCATGCCTGATGTCATGGCCCTTCCGCCAAGACCCGCATACTCACCCACGGGAGTTACCCTTGCCTTGGGACCACCTTCGGCCCCAACGTCTATCCTCAAGATCTTATCCATATGCACCCTCCTTTCTGATTTACATTCAGGTGATAGCCATGTTTTACGCCGACAAAATGATCAATAACATGATAACGCCATCATAAGGGCGTTGTCAATAAAAACACAATAAAATTAAATAGTTATGTCATTTCTGGCATAATAATAAATGGTGGCGATGAGAAAAAACAAAGATATCACAGGGGGTGAAATAATTCAGGTGATGGATGGGTATGATCAGACAGGATTTTCTTTAATCATTTCAAATCCATGCTCAGTGAAATACTTATCGAATCCGAAAATCCTTTTCATATTCTTTTTACGCATGGCCATAAAACTGAAACGATCTATCAGGCTCAACTTTCGCCTGCCAAGGCTAAGCCAAAATTCGAATACCGTATCATGTAGAGATTCCCCAACCCATATCATGTCGATAACGGCCAAAATATCTTGATACCATATTTGATCTTCTCCCAGTTGAATCCGCGTTCAGATCATTTTTACCTCCATGATGTCATGATCACTCACCATAGACACCATATTATTACCTGAATCATGCACCAATTATCGTAGCGAGGATCCGAAAGCCTGACTATAAAGCGAAGTTGGAAGAATTTTGACCCGCAGGCATATTACCGATATGGTGAGGATCAAAGTCACGAAATAAGCTTTATCGTCAAGGCGCTTCAAGCCGCAGTAGATGATGGGTGCAAGATTCAGGTATTATCACAAAGCAACATTGTCGACGATAATACCATCTCGCAAGGCCCTGGGCGATGGAACCGGGATCGGCGAGCACAGGTCCTTTTCAGGGTTATACATCAACCGGTAAGACACACCCCTGTTGCCTTGTGAATACATATGTTCCCAGCCCTTGACATAATAGGGGCATTCATCGTTAAAACATATGTACATAAACTCATTATCCCACGTATAACAAAAAGGATTTTCAGGGACCTTCCATTTTTTCATAGACTCCCCGCAATGCGGGCATTGCAGGGTATCCTTGATGCGCTTTTTCCGAATCTCCATTTCTTCTTTACTGATTTTTTCTCCATACCCCAAAGGCAAGACCTTTCTCCGCGGTCTGCATGGATCTCCCCCCTGTTTTTCGGCAAACACCGCGTATACTGGATCACTGGCTATGCCTGTCATCACATACTTATCATCCTTGGGCCTGGGGCGTCCCATGGAGACGAATTCACGGGGCCTCTCAAAGCCTCCGGCGACATCAAAGAACTCTTGAACCAAAATGGACCGTTCATTTTCATCCGATTCCTTCCATATCTTGACGGCCTTCTCGGGAAAAATGCGGTTGGAAAATATAACGATAAACACACCGCCCGGCTTGAGGATTCGTTGAACCTCTTTAAAGACATCAAGAGGTTGAGTCATATAATCCACCGATACCGTACAGACAACCGCATCAAAAATATCATCCGGAAATGGAAGGGCCGGTACTTTGTTCAGATCATAAATGACGGTCTCCGTCGCATCGGCGTTGGCCTCCAGTTCCTTTTGATTCAAACCGAGCGCAACCAAGCGCTTCAGGTTGATGGAATCCGGTATATGGGAGTCCCACCCCGCCATGAGATCCAGGATGACCGGTTCAGACTCAATCACCAGCGATCCAATGACGTGCTTGACCGTTTGAAGGGCGGTCTCATCCAGATGGCTGACGAACCGGTCCTTTTGGTAAAAAACCGCATCATCGCTTTCATCCAATCTGGAGAAGGCATCGGGACGATATATGGGACTATCTAGGCTTATACATGAATAATCTCTTTTTTCGTTGGTTGACATGGCAATACCTCCATAAAAAAAGCCGGGTCAAGATTTCATAACCCGGCTCGTGGCCCCATTTACTGGGCAGGTTAATACGATAGTTTTATTGATTCTTGATGACTAAATTAAACACCTGATCTCGAATGTCAAGTTATTAGCCCATTACTAGGGCCTTTTCACAGCATGAAAATCGGCATGAGTCAAAAGCAATATGAAATGGTTTTAAACAGTTAATTTTTGAAGCACGTTCAAAAATCATGCTTGTCCAAAAACGGTTTTCGGGGATACGGGGATCTCTTTTCTAAATAGATGAAAAAAGAAACCCGTAATGAAACCCATTATGGACGTTATTATAAAACAGCAGCTTTGAATATTTCGTAAAAAGTCGTCACCCCGGCGAAGGCCGGGGTCCAGACCCCATGTAACTACCTGAAAAGACTGGATTCCGGCCTTCGCCGGAATGACAAAAACGCGTGTTTTCCGACTTTTTACCAGGCCATCAACTTTAATAATGAAAAAGATCGAGTGAAATCTATTTTGGACACCAATGTTCAAAAATCATAACTCAAAAATCTAAAAAATGGCTGCCTTGGCTGTAAATTTCTTTTTTTTTAACTGCTGAAAACAAGACTGAAGTTTTTGTTGGGCCTGGATCACCTCTTGATGATTGAGGGCCGAAGTTTGTACAATTTCAGGTGCTTTACCCTCAAGGCCTATTTGATAATACTTTGACCAATCTTGCGTGAGAACACGAATTCCAAATTCCTCTACGTGATCAGAAAGAAAAGTTTTCGGAAAAGGAATGGCCACATAAAAATCAGCCATATCCGGTTGCGCCCTATCAACAAAGTTAAGTGTTTTTTCAATGCTTGTTTCATTTTCTCCCGGGAGCCCAACCATAAAAAAGGCCTTTACGGTTAAGCCCACTGATTGAGCCATTTGTATGGCCTCTAGATTACGTTTAACCGTCGTACCCTTTCGGGCCGTATCGAGCACATCCTGATCACCGCTTTCAACACCAAAACAGATGATTCTGCAACCAGCTTGATACATTTTTTCCAACATATAGAGATCAACACAATCGGAGCGGGTCCAGCAACGCCAGATAATGTCCATTTTCTTTTCGATGATCGAGTCGCAAAAACGATGCGTGCGATGAGAGTCCAGCGTAAAGGTATCATCAACGAACAGGAAACCACGAATACCATAAGCGTCTAAAATCATCTCAATCTCTTCGACGATTTTTTCAGGCCTTCGGGTCCGGTATTGATGACCGAAGACGGCCTTTGTACAAAAAATACAATGATAAGGGCATCCTCTGGATGTAATGATCGGTGTTGCCGGAATACCTAGTATGGTCATGTGATACGAATGAATCGGGAGCAAGTGTCTGGCGGGAAATGGTATCGTATCCAGATCTTCAATGAGAGGCCGATCAGCGGTCTGAATGAATTCATTTTTATCAATATAAGCAATTCCCGGGATCGATCTGAAATCCTCCCCTTCTTTAAGGCATTCAACGAGTTCTTTAAAGGTTCCCTCGCCCTCTCCTCTGACCACAATATCGAAACCCTTGGAAAGAAGGGTTTCCTCAGGCAAAGAACTGGGGTGCGGGCCTCCGGCTACGACAAAGGTCTTTGGAAGGAGTTCCTTGATGAATGAAGCGAGCCTTGAGGCCTCGGGGAAAAGGGGTGTGGTGATGGTTATTCCTACAATTTGGGGCTTAAAGGTGCTCAAAAAATATCGAATATCAACCTTGGCTTCTATGGTCAGATCCAGTAACTGAATCTCTATTCCCGGTATTTTTTCTATTACGGATGCCAGATATAAGATCCCAAGAGGCGGTCGATCACCTTCCTGTTCTACAAAAGCGGAATTAGAAGGATGGATCAACATCACTTTACAGTTTGCTTTTCGTTTCTTGCTGTTTTGCACAAGCATGATTGAAAATATTTTTATAAAATAAAATATTTAAATCCAGTGTGGTACGTAATAAGAGCCATTTCAAGATATAATGGAAATTCAAAAATAATGCCAGAGGAAATATTGACAAATAGGATGGATTTGATACACTATGACTAAATTGATTAATTCTTCATCGAGTATAAGAAAAAAGAGATGCTTTTCAAAAACAACAGAAAAATCACGGAAAAGGGAGGAATTGAACATGGCACGCATCAAAATTAAAGATTTGCCAAAGGGAGAAAAAATAAGCAATGAGACCATGAAAAGAATTTTTGGAGGGGCTTCCAGAATGCCAGCGATTTTTGAAGGGCCGTTTTCAACGACATCTGGGATTGAAACAACAGATTTACTCGTAGATCCTATCAATCCAAATCTAGACTATTTTAAAAAGTAATCACCCGACGGCATATAGATTAAAACACAGTCTGTTCGCTGAGCTGAATGATCACTTAAAATAATAAAGTTATGGAGAATAAAACCAATGATTTCCAAGTGATCGAAGGGGTCTCTATGAATCGAATGCCAATGTTTTATTTAAAAACCTGTTAATATGTAAAGGCCATAGTCTACAAATTCGGCCGTACCTGACAGTCCCCATGTCATCAACAATCATTCATCCTTCTCATAGCCTAACGAAAAAAGTAGCACCATTCCGCCACATTTTATTTGAGACAAGAGACACAAGAGGCGGCTTAGGAGACGTTGCCCCATGCCTAAACACAGCCGTAGATCTCTTTGAAAGGCTGGACTATAATGGGAAGATCTCCTTCCTAGTCAACGAAAAGTCCTTATATATCCTGCGGACCATTTTAGGTATTCAAAATCGATTCCCCCAAAAAATAGGATTGAACAAGGGAACCATCCATATTCACACGCTTGACTCATTCGATTCATCATCATCAAAGATAGACCTTTATATCCATCTCACCTCCAAACATCGCGAAGGTTATCACAGAAACGATCTAAAAGATCAAAGGATACCGATACTACCAAGCGGTGAGACCGTTATTTATATCCAGACCGGCCTTGGGAATCTGGAGAGCCTGTTTAAAGGGCCCGGGAAAATCGAATACAAACACAAGGGCTTTCAAATAGCCTCTGCCGGCTTGGATAAAGATAATGCGGGGATTTACAGTGATTATGACGCCCTCTTGTTTCGAAATAAAAGCCAGGAGGAAATCCGGAACCATTTACTGGATAAGATATCCGAATTCAAGAATCAAAGATGGACGAAAAAACTTAAAGGTCTGCTGGAAGGAAAATACTTGAACCATGCACTCATAGGGTTTGCCTATGGTTTGCATGAATACCAGGCCCATGAAGGGTTACGCCAGTATCTCAATGGGTTAAAGGAGTATATTGTTCAACAAAACCGAAGTGCAGCGATAATCATACCGGCCCTATTCGGATGTTATTTCCTAAACAGCCGAAATCTTCCGGATTTCATAACCGTTATAGAAGAGGATAAATCACTTCCCGAAACAGCAAAAAGTCGACAAATCTATATCGTCAAATGCCCTATTCTTCCGCCACCTTTATTTAACGGATTCTTAGCCTATTCCGGGCTTCCCCCCATTATTACGGGAAGCATGGCCTTAAGCTCTGCCATCTTAATCGGAAAGCCTTTCGTGATGGCATTACTCTCTTGGAACCACCGAAATATCAGGGCCCTAAAAAACCGGCTCCTGGATCTTTGCCAATATCCCAAGGAAAGAAACCTCATTAATGAATTATACGCCGCCTCTTTTAGGGAAGAAAAACCTAACTTGAGCAAATCCTTTTCTCTGTTGAATGGTCAATACAAACGAATATTCAAGGAATTAAAAAACGGGATCCCCAACCTTACGGACCACCTCATGGAAAGCGCCTCCGCCGTCAAAGCGATGGAACTTTCTGGAGATGGAGTTCATGTCGTGTCCAGCATAAAAGATCCCATATTCAAATGGGATATCTTGATAAAGATGAGCCGGATGGGCGATCAGCAGGCCTTTTCATCGATTCTCGATCATTACAAAAAGGAATGCAACCATCCATTTCAAGAAAATGAAATCGACCGTTTGAAAGAGCTCATTCAAATCTCTGCTAGCAAAAAACAACCCCAATCAGGGCTATTGAGAGGTTACCTGAAGAAAATGCTGCGAAAAACCATTAATGCCCAGTATAAAAAACCGCCAAGTGCCCGGATGAAACGGTTTCTGGTTGAAGCGATCGTTAACCTGGATATGAAGGGGAAAAAGATCAGGCAAACGGCCTTGGATCTCTTATTTGAAAAAATTGAATCCCAGAATACGATAATCCCACAAGGACTTATACCCGAGATCAAGGCATTGATGGACAACCACCACGTCAAATGGAGAGATCAGGTTATTTTTTTCAAGATCTTTTTCCAAAAAGAATATCATATCTTCCACAAAATCGAACCTCGCAAAAAGAATAATCATACCTTTTTATTGAGCCTAAAAAAAATCCTTCAAAAAGAATACGGATATAAGGACATTAGAAATCCACCATCCATCCCCGGTTTGAATACGCTTTTTCTGGAGCAGTCTCAATCTCAAAAAGGCCCGTTTATCCAAGCATTCAAGACAAAAAAAATATATTTTGCATATTTCCTTGATTCTCTTTCCTATCCTGCATCTATCTTTGCCTCCATGGCCATAGCCAAAGGCTTTCAAGTGGATTTCGGATATCATACCGATAAGGATGACGAAGATACAATAGAGAAACGGCTGGTTGAGTCCAGCCCCGACCTCGTGGCCATTAGTTTTTTCGCTCCACATCGCGACCCAGCCTTTTTGGTTGCACGCGTTGCGAAAAGACTGGGGATCCACGTGGTAGCTGGAGGCTGGTATCCCACCTTGCAGCCCGATGATCTAAAGGAAAGCGGTTATTTTGACGCCGTTGTAAAAGGAGATGGGACCGGAATTTTCCATGAAATCCTGGAATACATTAAAGGATTCAATGGCCAAGTGCTCCAGGGGAAAAGACATCCCCATGACGCAGTCTATTTTCAAAGATATTTTTCCGACACGCAGAAGGCCATAATCAAAGAAAAGGGGATATACGAGATCCTATCCAGTATCGGTTGTTCAAATAATTTCAAGGCCTGCTCCACAAACCATCTTGAGTTAAGGGTATTTCCATTGAATATTCTGATAGATTCCCTTGAAAAGGCCATTGTAAAATATGAAATAAATAAGGTCATCATATGGGATGACTATTTTACATCTTATGTTCCCCGACTTGTTGAATTCAGAAAAAATCTAATGGAGAGGCCGTTGAATCTAAGCTTTATTGTTCATGCTCAAGCTGATTCTTTCTCATCCGGAAAGGCTGAAGAATTGGGAAAGATAGGAGCCCAGGAGATTTGGTTTAACACGGATCGTTTGTTTTACCGGAGAAAGGACTTCTTAAAAAGATTTGACAGCCTGTTCAAATCGAGCCAGTTATGTCATGAATACGGTATATCTTTTTGCATGCACCTGATCCTTGGGCTGCCCACACAAACCGAAGAGGATTACAAAACCTTAATGAATCTGCTGAAAAGGATAAGACCCCATAAAATCAACCTTTCATTATGCAGACCTTCACACTTATCCAAATCAGATCTTGGAAAAAAACAATTACCCAAAAAAGGCAAATCTTTTTCAAAGGAAGAGACGTCTCCTAATTTCGGAGATATGCCTGATGTCCTCGCTACGGTCTACAAAGAAAGAATCGAAAATCTTGTTCGGAAGGGCGATGGAGGAAAAGTAAAGATCTTACCTTTGGATGATGGCATCCAAATAAGCGCTGAAGAGATTCGTTCAGTAATCTGAAATGGTTGAAAAATATTAATCATTCAAATAACAATCCATCATCAAACTCCTCCTGAAGCTCAACAAAATGCACGAATTCCTCTTCTCTGAGTCTCTGGGCCATTTCCCAGCGCTTTTTGAAAAACACCATCTCTTTTTCATCGAGTCTTTCAAGACTTTTCTCAACTTCATCCACATTCGCTTTCTGCAAATTTCTGTATTGAATCTTTATTGGGGTGTTCATATGATTTTTCTCACCAAACAAAAGGCCTCGGCCTTCTCTAATCCTGCTGAAATACCCCTGTATCGGGCCAGGGTCTCTTGCCCCATTTGGGAGCGCGGAAATGGATAGGGCTTTTGCTCTCCTTTATAACACTGCCAGGCCTTCATCTTTATTTCCCAGACATCACTAATGTCAACAAAAACATTGGGTCTAAAACGCGATTGAAATGTCCAACTGCCGCTGCACACCACCTCAAAGAGGTATATTTCTTTGGGCACCCAATCATGAACAGGACGGCAAGCCGCTTCCACCGCTTCATAAGTAATGCGATGATCGATATTCACTTCTAATGGATTGTGAGTAAAAAGCATGGTGGGGGAATAGGATTCCATCTTGTTTTCGATATCCTTTACGATCGAAAGGATTGGGTAGGTATCAAATTGACACCCCAGCCTTTCGCAGAATGACATCTCATTGATGCCCAAAGCCTTAAGGGCCTCTTCCGCCTCCTTTCTCCTTGTCGCCGCTTGCGTACGATATTCTTGAGAATCATATTCACCGAGGGGAAAGCGCGCTGAAGTCCCTTCACTCAGAAACATGACCTCCACGCAGGCACCGTTCCTTATTGCACGCGCTAGGGTTCCACCACATCCAAGTATTTCGTCATCCGGGTGTGCGGCAACGACCAATATACGCGTCTTCGGATCAAAGTGCATTTTTGATTACCCTTTTTTACCGATGAGGACGGAGATCTGTTTTTTGATTCGCAAACCCATTATATATTCCGCTCGTTTTAGGGTTTCAAGTTTATATTGATCAATTTCTTGAGAGGATTTATCTCGAACGCTTTCACGCCATAATAATGTTGACCAGTAATACTCAGCAAACGCCTCGGCTGTGGGAAATCGCATTTCACTGTTGATTTCTTCATAATGTATATTTTTTTTAGGGAAAAATTGCTCAAACGAGATAATAAATTCACCCGCTATTCTCTGAACCCTTTCCCGTTCCCCCTTTTCACCTATGAGCCGGTAATTAAAGGCCCATAAATCTTTGATATTGTCAGGACCGGGCCCGATCACCACGAAGCACCCCTTGGCGGTCATTTTTTCTCTAATGTCATAAATAAGCCTCAGACTATCTTTAGCATAATACAACGAATAGATGGCAAAAACCCAGTCAAAAGAATCATACCCATAAGGTAGAGGGGTGTCAAAGTCGTGGACGACAAATTGAACCTGATCTTTTGGAAGATCCGAGAAACGATTTTTGGCCTCATTTATCAGATCAATATTTTTATCCAATCCCAAATAAAAACCACTCGGCTGAATCTGATCCCAAAAAAGCCGTGTATAATTTCCATCCCCGCATCCCAGATCAAAAACCCTATGACCCGGCATGAGTTCAAAAGAGCCTTTAAGCCAATCATGGAGGCTAAAATTACTATACTGCTGATGAGCTTGAATTCGAGCACTCAAAGCCTGCTTCGGTTCTTCGTAGGCATATTTCATCATGCTGCGATGAATATGATTATGATTTCCCTTTTGGCCAAGCCTTTTCAATTTTTTCCGACCTTATTCGAAAACTTTCAAGAACTTTCCATTTTCCTTCAGACAATCTCAATCCTTGAAACCGCGTCAAGAAAAAATTCACGGCGCCATAGGGAATGATCCGCTGATAGCGTCCAAAATGGCATGATGAAAGGCGATCAGGACGGTATGATCTTCGTCGGTATGACGAACCAGGGTGCACCTCACCAAAGGTCCGTCTTTAACTGGCAATTCTTCATGCAACTCTTTTTCGGCTTGTTTGATCCAGGCATTCGGTGGTGCCTCCTCAATACGAAGCGGAATGCCTTGTGCACCATGTGTTTGAAAGGAGAGGCTATTCCAACCATCCCTTTCAACGCGCACCCGCAGCATGGGATGGCGGACTTGAACCGCTTTCAGGCCTTGACGCAGGACTTCTTCACGGGTAGGGCCGGTGATTCCGGAGCGTATGACAAAATTACACCGGCATTCCTGGTCCAGGACCCACCATAAATTTTCTGAGGGGCTGAGTCGTCTATCGATCATGATATCGTCCATCACCGTATCTTCTCCATATTACAAATCGATCGCGATGATCATCCTCATCAAAAAACAAAAAGCCCTTAAGATAAACAAAATGTAACGGTTGAGGTCTCGTAAAAAGTCGTCACCCTGGTCCCTTATCCAGTACGGGATAGACCGCGGCCGGGGTCCAGAGTCTATGTAACTACTTGAAAAGACTGGATTCCGGTCTTCACCTATCTGCGTGGGGAAACGCACAGGCAGGCCGGAATGACAAAAATAGCTATTTTTCGACTTTTTACGAGATCATCACTGTTTAGCCTTTTGGAAATCACGAAATACGAGGCCTGGATTCCGCGGTCAAACCTGCCCCGCACTCGATGAGGGGTCGCGCAATGATGTTTGATCTTACGATCACTGTACCTTTATGAAGATCGCATTTTATCCTCTCTTATGATTTCCCCTTTTCTGCCTGCCTGCGCCGCGCTTGACGCGGCAGACAGGTCATTCCGCGACTTGATCGCGGAATCCCATCGTTTGGATTTTTTGAAAATAGCCAAAGTGTTACAACAAAATGGATAACTTGGGATAACAATCAACATCGATTTGCAAATGACCATATAGAGGTGATATCGAATCACTTTTTTGTAAATATATATTCCTCGTGCTGCGACTTGACAAATACAATAAAATACATATCATTTCACTAAAAATACGTATCACAATGGAGGAGAGGCACATTATTTTTGATACCTAAAAAATAAACATTTATTGACAAAGGAGGTGTCTGATATGGCTACTCATCCGGAATCATTCCATTCAACACCCGGAGCAAGATTCAATAGGATCGATAAAAGGGTAAGATCCAGGGAGAAAACCCATAAGAATCGTTATTATGTGAATAATTTTGCCCGGGCTTATCGAAGTTGGCTCGTCCCATATATCAAATCTCGCCTGCAGTCCGAATCTTTCAGACCCGTCCTTTCATTCCTTTACACCGACCTTCGTTGCAATGTGGATTGTCATTATTGTTATATCCAGGATAAAACGATACTGGGCATGGACATGCAGGTGGCAAAAGATGCCGTGGATTGGCTTCACTCAGTCGGTTGCCGGGTCCTGGCCTACATGGGCGGAGAACCTCTCGTGCGCAAATCATTCATTATTGAACTCACCCGATATGCCGCTGAAAAAGGATTTTTCGTGTATCTGCCCACCAATGGTATCTTGATGGATAAGGAGTTTATCGATGAGATCGGACGAGCCGGCGTCTCCACCATCAACCTTGCCGTGGACGCAGTTGAACAGCATGAAGGTCTGCCCAAGTATTTTAATCGTATCAAATCTCAATTTGAATATCTGGTGCAACAGGAACATCAATATGGTTATATCACATTTTTGAACATCAACATCACCGACAACAATATAGATGAAGTCCGGGAGTTGACGGAAATAGCCCACGAATATGGGATCGCCACGGATTACCACATCAATGAACCACCCTTGATAAAATATGATTCATATGAACATGAAGAGGATGGCGGTTGGATCAGCGAAAAACGATTTCAGCAAGTCGATGAAATCGTCGATTGGTTAATGGATAAGAACCGAGATGGATATCCCATGGTAAACTCCCTTGAACACTTAAGGGCCATGAAATCTTTTATACGTCATGAACAACACCCATGGCCATGTCGAGCCGGGGAACTCTCCATGATCATCCGTTTGGATGGAAGTTTTGCGCCTTGCTTCGAACTTTACAACGAAAATGAAGACTGGGGAAACATCTATGATGGCCCCAAATTCGATCGAATCAAACTGGCCGCCCGCAAACGAATATGTTCACCCCATTGCCTGTCCACCTGCAACTTTCAGGTGACGCATTATACATCCTCGGGTCTTCATTGGCTACAGTGGATTGCTAAACATGCATACGCCAATATGTTCGGCGTGTCATAGAGGTTCAATTGCTGGAGGCGACCTGTCAACTCCTCTATCTGGGTTCGCCCTTGTTTTTGGCGGCCCCGGTTCAGGGTCTAACCATGAAATACGACTGGTTGACCTTTCTCAAGAAGCCCATGGATATGGGTTTTTCCATCAGAGGAAAAAGAGTCTTTGGGGATCATAAGACCTGGCGGGGCGCGACCATCCAAATCATCTTTTGTCTCGTGGGCGCCCTTCTCCAAATGGATCTACAAAATGCCGGGTTTATCCCTTCTTGGGTCCCATTATTGGATTACCACAAACATGCTCTCGTTAACGGTTTACTTCTAGGCATAGGATCGACACTCGGAGAACTCCCCAACAGCTTTTTAAAACGCCAGATCGGCATTGCACCCGGCATGAAGGGCCGAAATGCCTTAAAATTTATCTTTTTCCTTTTTGATCAAGTAGATCTGGCCTTGGGGATCTGGATATTCCTGTTTTTTTTGATCAAACCTTCATTCTGTTTGATTGCGTATTCCCTATTGCTGACTATTGTATTGCATGTTTCGGTCTCTTCAGTAGGTTATCTGTTGGGGATGCGCAAGACCATTGTATAAGCACTTATTTCTTCTGCATTTGATTTCGAGCCAACTTAAGGATGACATTATTGGCCTGTGTGAGCCGTTTGGCGGAGACCTCGAAAAGGTGCTTGGCCACATCCGGATATTTCTGGATGACCTCGGGGAGCTTGTCTCCCGGGAATCGTTTGACCACGCACCTTCCCTTTGAAATGATGGAGGCGGATCTAG
>JAFGGA010000136.1 GCA_016930835.1 Deltaproteobacteria bacterium | reverse complement strand
TCCAGCCTGTGCCCCGTCTACTCCAGCTCTTCAATACCTCTGCTAGAGTATACCACCTTCAAGCTAAACATTCATACCATCTCCTTAGGGGTCTATTGTTTTACTCCTTGGCGCACAACACCAAATCCCGAATCCGGCCCAAAGATCACAAGCCTTAATATGGATGGGGATACTTTGTCTTGAAAGTTAAGTCTCCTTATTCCAGAATGCAAGCATGCCGCCTTCATTAAAAAAAATTTGAACCAATTCCCATCCTTGAGAACCTCTCTCATCAAGGATATCATTTAATAAGGTGAATTGATCAGTGGGGACTTCATCAAGGTTACATTCTCCGTTTTCCGTACAAAAAAAGGCCAATTGATGAAATTGAGTCACCGGGTGCCTGGTTATTTCATATTTGAATTTTTTCATAAGACCTCGACATCTAGATAAATCGATTTTTAAAAGTTAAAATTTATTCTTAGTCATCTCCGCAAAGGAATACGCGCCGCAATTCATCATTCCAGCCAAGAGCCAATAAAATAGGACGCGAGCTGGAATCCGGTATTTTTGATGAGCCGGACCCCGGCCACGGTTTATCTCATTCTTGGTGCGGGAGCAGCGTGACTACATTAGGACGTTTCTATTCGACAAGGAAGTAAAGTATCTTAATTGACTACTATATTTTTATAGCCCTCGCTAAACCATGAATGGCCACGGCAATCAATTCCCCGCATCAAACGTACACTTTGTAAAATCGATTTCCTGATGGCATCCTGAGCATATGTGCTTCTTCTCGAATTCATCCGAAAAAATCTCTTTTTCTTTTCCGCAGTTGGGGCATTTACACACAAATGATTTCAGGTTTTTAAACTGTTCAAACCCCGGGCAATGTTGTGGCGTAGTCATAATAATCCTCCTTTCATGCAGTCATGTTTTTTCCAATACTTTTCCCATATTCTTGAGCCATTTGGATACCACCTCCCAACGAGGCGGATTTGAGCCGCAGAGGCTCTTTGACCATGTTCATGTGAAAAATATTTTTCATGGTCCCGTATATCCGATCAATGGCTTCACCACTCCATCCAAACGCACCGAATGCACCACCTGTTTTATTTTCTAAGGCTGCCTTTTCAGCTAAAAATAACATGGTCTTCATGCCCTGTATCATATCTCCATGGTAAGTCGCTGAACCGAAAACGTAGGCATCGTACCCCTTAAGATCGTCTTCTTTCTTAATTTCCGCCACATTGGCCACCTTCGCCTCTCCGCCGGTAAAACGAATTCCTTCCGCTATAAGGTTGGCGATTTCCTTTGTGTCACCGCTTCTCGTGGCGTACGCCACCAGTGCTTTTGGCATAATTCGTCTCCCGTAAAATGGTTTTTACCAAAAGTTATTTACTTTGGTTCCGAGTCGTCCTGTTTATGCTTTACTTCTGAATAAGTCTCGGATCCACTCCCGTTCCGCCGCAATCAGGAATGTAACAAGATACATCCACAAATTCACATTTCTCTTTGCAGGAAGGGCATTGATCCGGCGGCCTCTCATCTTTTAATGTGTACCCGCAATGGGTACATTTCCAATCCGTCATCTCTTCACCTCATTTGGTTTATTTATGATGCCCTAAAAAGGACTCATGGATTTGATAGATTATTCTACATGCGCCTTGTGCCCTGAGCCTTTCTCAGTGTTTATGACCACTTTCAATTGAAATGGTATGTGCATCCGTTAAAATCAAAAGGCCAGGGCGTATTCCAATTATGCCTTCCAAAGACCATGGATATTGCAATATTCTCTGGCTGTTACTTGTGCCGCATCTATTTGAAAGACTGCTTCAGGTGTCTCCCCGGGTTTTAAAAACTGCCTATAGGCCTTACCATCGGCAATGATTTCAATCCATTCAATGTAGTGTTTCTCTTCCATGGGGTGGGCCACACTTCCAATTTTGACCTTATAGCCATCGGTGGTCTTTTCCACCACGGGGACATGTTTTTCTTTTGCGGCATCCACGGTGTTCTCTTTATAAAGTTTCATGGGCTGGCCACAACAAACCAGTTCTCCCTTGCCGCCATGTAAGACTTCAACGATGTTCCCACAAACTTCGCATTTATAAATCTCTAATTTTTCAGCCATCTTTATTCCTCCTTTTGAAAATAGGTTATGATTGGTAAAAAAGGTGTGTTTAATAGTTCTCCCCTAGCAACTCATAATAGGCCTGGGGATGCGCGCACGCCGGACATTCCGCAGGGGCCTCCTCACCGGCATGGAGATACCCGCAGTTTCTACAACGCCACATCACCTTGGTGTCTCGTTTAAAAACACGACCAGCTTCGATGTTGCCGGATAACGCATTGTAACGCTTTTCATGTTGTTTCTCCGCATTGGCAATAGCCTCAAACACTTCAGCGATGGTGCTAAACCCTTCTACCCGTGCCACCTTGGCAAAATCGGGATACATCTCCGAATGTTCATAATTCTCGCCAGCGGCAGCGGCTTTCAGGTTTTCAAGGGTCGTTCCAATAACTCCAGCAGGGTAGGCTGCGGTGATTTCCACATCTCCCCCCTCCAAGAATTTGAAAAGTCTTTTGGCATGTTCCTTTTCCTGATTGGCCGTTTCTTCAAAGATAAATGAAATCTGTTCAAATCCTTCTTTCTTGGCTTGGCTTGCGAAATAGGTATATCGATTCCTGGCCTGTGATTCGCCAGCAAATGCCGTTAACAGATTCTTTTCCGTTCGGCTTCCTTTTAGATGACCCATTTGACTCCTCCTTTTTGCAACGAATGATGCATATCAACAACCACATTTGTCCTTTAAAGGTTATTGACCTAACAAAGGCTGAAACATTTTTTTCCCTGCCCCGCAAATGGGGCATTTCCAATCATCGGGCAGTTTCTCAAAAAGGGTTCCTTTCGGGATCTTACCTTTTTTATCTCCCCTTTCGGGATCATATATATAACCACAACTGGGTGTCTGGCATTGCCACATGTTTTTTCCTCCTATTCCATCAGGTGGATTGGTTCCACCATCCTTTTCGCTTATGGGCTTCCCGCTCTTCTTCGGCGAGTAGTTTGACCTTATAGGCTGAATCTCTCAACACACTATATAACACACCGCAATTCGTATCTTCGCGAACCGCATCCCCTTCATCCGCCAAATCCAGCATCTGTTTTACGAGATCAAGGGTTTTTTTTAGGCTTTCATCACACGGCTTCATATTGTTTGAAGAATATCATCTCCATAGTCTTTTGGCTTTGATTAACTCAAGATCCATGCCAAGTTTCAAAAATGGGCAGAAGCCAATAAAATGCTTAAATATCAGACGTTTATCATAAACATAAGGTGGGCTCTTTCGGCTGAAACATGATTCACTTGAGACACCGACAGGACATTTGGAACATACTATTGAATCACGGAATCCGGTAAATCGACACGAATTTGAATAGATCGTTAGAATGATGCTTGAGTCATGTGGGGAAAAATTCTATCAGGACAAGAGATTAGATGCAACGCTGTTCATAAGCAGTGATCAAAAAGGAAATCATTCGAAGTTCCCTTGAAAGTGAATCCTGTCTCCGAGCAGCAATTTCAAGTGTCTCATTTTTAATCATGACACATTATCGTCTCATGAGACATCAGGAAAATCAATCAAAAAACGATATAATGTGGCTCGTCCCACGCCCAGTGATCTGGCCGCTTTGACTTTATTTCCGCCGCTTCGGGCCAGTGCGTCTCGGACCGTTTCAAGCTCCAATTTTCTGGAAGGCCCGCGGGTTACGGGAGGTTTCTGCCATTCTTTTAATTCCAAAGGAAGATGCATCGACTGTATCAATCCACCCTTTGATTTGACAAGAGCGAACCGCAGGGCGCTTTGGAGCTCACGTACATTGCCCGGCCATGGATAATCTATCATCATCGCAAGTGCATCTTTTGAAACACCTTCCGTGCCTTGACCTTCTTCTTTTGCCCGCGCTAAAAAGTAATCCACCAGCAAAAGGATGTCACCTTTTCGTTTTCGAAGGGGAGGCAGATAAATGGGTACCACATTCAGGCGATAATAGAGGTCTTCCCGAAAACGACCCCTTTCCACCTCCGCCTTGAGCGGGCGATTGGTGGCGCTGATGATACGTACATTGACTGAAATGGTTTTTTCATCTCCAACACGCTCGAATTTGCCTTCCTGGAGAACCCTTAATAACTTTGCTTGAACCAGTCGGGGCATATCCGAGACCTCGTCAAGAAAAAGCGTTCCTCCATCGGCTAATTCGAATCGTCCTTTTTTATCGCGCAAGGCTCCTGTAAAGGCCCCTTTCACATGACCGAAAAGTTCACTTTCCAAGACCCCTTCTGGGAGGGCGGCGCAATTGACCGGGACAAAGGGTTTATGAGCACGGGGGCCTTCACTATGAATGGCTGAGGCCACCAATTCCTTGCCCGTTCCGCTCTCCCCTTGAATGAGTATGGGCACGTTAATATCCGCCACATCCCTGATGGTCTCGTATAATTCCTGCATTCTCGGGTCGCGCCCGATAATACCCGCAAAACAATGTTCCGTTTTGAGACGTTTTCGAAGGTTATTCAGTTCGGTAATATCTTCAAGGAGGACGATGGCCAATTTTTCACCATTATGTTCCACGGGCGCGGCACTGATTAAAAATTGTAGATCACAGATCTTGCCATCCATCCACAATTGAGCCTTTGCCTTATGCCGGTGTATCTTCATTCCGGAAAGGGCCTCCAAGGCCGTTTTTCTAACTTGACACTCTTGACACTCATCGGCATACCCGCAGCCTTCGGGGCTTGTCTCTGAATGAATGCATCGAAGCGCTTCCCCCCCGCGCTTATTCAACGCCTCTGCCATGGTCAGCCCGAAGGTCCGTTCCACCACGTTGTTGATGGCCTTTACACGCCGATCCCCATCCACAACCAGGACACCGCATGGTATCGCCTCGAAAAGATTTTTTAAAAAACCTTTTTGTTCAAATAACTCCGTAACGGGTTTCATTTCCGTTTTCTCTTTTTTCGATTTGGCAGGGGGGTACGGGGTTCAAAAAAATCCGTCACTTCATCACCCCGCTAATTGCAGACATTCTCTCCAAACACACTTACTTTTCCCCGATAAGGAGGCTCTCAATTTCCATTCAAAGTCTTAAAATCAAACCCCTCCAAAAGGATCTGATCCTTGATGCGAGAGATATCTTTTTTATCCGCCATGGCCTTGGTGATCTTATTAAAGCCTTTTGTATCTCCAAGCATAATACACCCTATGATCCGATCATCTGATATCACGATTTTTTTATATGTCTTCTCATTGGTAACCACCTTGGATTCCAGTTGGTTCTCCGCATCAATATTGCCGGCCGAAGCCAAGTCAATCCCCACGACCTTGAGGGTATTGGCCATGGTGGTCCCATCATAGAACATCTCACCCCCGGCCATATTCGTCCCGGCGATCTTGCCTTGCTCCATGGACGCAGGCCAAATACCGTAGGACATGCCCCTGAATTCGGCCACATCCCCGGCGGCATAAACATCCGCTTGGCTTGTCCGCATAAAATTATCAACCTTAATCCCTTTATCATGGTCTAATCCCATGGATACAGCAAGCTCCATATTGGGTCTAACACCTGCAGAGACAATCACCATTCGGGACTGTAATATTTCTCCTCCTTCAAGCAGAACTCCCGAGACCTTGGTCTTCCCTTTGATTTGTTGGGTCTTGGCGCCCAACCTGAAAGAAAATCCCATATCCTCCATGATCTTCTGAAGGCGGTCCGCTCCCTCCGCGTCCAACTGCCTAGGCAGGAGTCTTGGAAAAAATTCAACGATCATAACCTTTCTCCCCGATTTCCGAAGGGCATTGCCGGCCTCAAGACCCAATAAACCACCGCCGATCAGCACAACATCCTCAATTCCCTTGGCATAATCAGAGATATCCCGAGCGTCTTGGATAGAACGTAAGGTAAAAACGCCCTTTTTATTAGATCCTTTGATGGGAGGGACAAAAGAATGGCTTCCTGTGGCTAAAAGGAGTTTATTATATGAAAGATCCAATTTATCATCGGTAATAATGGTCTTTTTCTCTATATCTACCTTTTTAACCTTCATTTGAAGCAAGAGGTCTATGTGTAGATCCTCATACCATTGTTCATTTTTGGCTATAAGGGCTTCTTCGGTGATATCGCCCGATATCAAATCGTTCAGACGTATTCGATAATAAAAGGGGGTATCCTCATCCGTTAGGATGGTAATGGTGCCGTCTTCATCGTGTTTGCGAATATTTTCCGCGGCGGTTGTGCCCGCCACACCATTACCGATGATCAAGTAATCCGACATAATAAAAAACCTCCCATTATTTTGGAAAACGATCTACAAGTGGTTTATGCGTAATGACAGGATCGATAGTACCCTATATTAACCATATCAAGCCAAAAAACAAGTATTTTAGAGAAAATAATCTTGAATAGCGGGTATCATTGGTGTCGAAGACAAATTCAATTCGACCTGTTTGCTTCTTTAGGCTATTGTTTTTCAATAACGTTGATAATAGGAAAAAGTTAAGGTTTAATCTTTTTGTGCGTTAATCATGACAATCTCGTAAAAAGCTGTCGCCCCGGTCCCGTATCGAGAACGGGATAGACTGCAGCCGGGATCCATCGTCCTTTCAACTATTTGAAAATACTGGATTCCAGCCTTCGCCTGTCTGCGTGCGGACACGCACGGGCAGGCCGGAATGACAAAGAATAGCATTTCCCAAGTTTTTACGAGATCATCAATAATCAGGGTTCGGGTATTGGATGCGAAGCGCCCCATGATACCTGAAAGCCAACCAAATTATTCTTCTTATCTCTGCTTGATCATCCCGTCCGGGTAATGTCCAAACATCCCCAGCAGTCAACTTTATCAAGCCGCTTCTATCATGCTCTTCAGTCAGTTTAGCCCCTTTCTGAATGATTTGATGAATCTGTTCTCCGTCATTCTTTTCCGAGCACGCCGCAAAAAGAGAAGCGAGAATGTCAGTATATATATGGAGTTATTCAAGTATGCTGTTGGCATATCAGTAGGTTAAAGGCTTTAGAAATTTCCCCACCATTACTACAACCTTGCCAACCCAAAATAGATCATTAACTTAGGGGAAAAAGAGTTTTTCAGATTGTTCGAGATAATGGAATAGATTCTGGAAGATATTAAATCTTTTCATGCCTTTTACAAGGAATATTACGAAAATGAAACCGACTGAAAATAAAAACTTGAACGAACCCAATGGATTGATTCATGAGAAAAGCCCTTATCTGCTTCAACATGCCCATAATCCTGTGGACTGGCACCCATGGAGACAAGAGGCCTTTCAGAAGGCGAAAATTGAAAATAAGCCTGTATTTCTCTCGATCGGTTACTCCACATGCCATTGGTGTCATGTGATGGAAAGAGAATCTTTTGAGGATATTGGCGTAGCCGAATTGATGAATGAGACCTTTGTTTCCATCAAGGTGGACCGAGAGGAACGACCCGACCTGGATCATATCTATATGACGGCGTGTCAAATGTTGACGGGAAGTGGAGGTTGGCCTTTAACCATCATTATGACACCGGATAAACATCCCTTTTTCGCGGCAACCTATATTCCCAAACAAACACGATTCGGAAGAATCGGTATGATGGAACTGATTCCGCGGATCCGAGACGTGTGGGAAAATCGTCGTGATGAGATAAAGGCCTCGACCGAGAAGATTCTGGAAGCGCTTTATAGCCTGGAAACAAGTCATCCCAGGACGAAGCTGGATCAAGATGTTTTCCATCAAGCTTATCATAAGCTGGCCGAACGTTTTGATACGATGTATGGCGGCTTTGGTTCCGCACCCAAATTCCCCACGCCCCATAATCTCTTTTTTCTGCTGCGATACTGGAAACGCACCAATGATCGAAAAGCCCTCCAAATGGTGGAAAAGACACTCCATAAGATAAGACAGGGCGGTATTTATGATCACATCGGCTTCGGTTTCCATCGCTACGCAACCGATAAGGAGTGGCGGGTCCCCCATTTTGAAAAGATGCTATACGACCAAGCGCTTTTGGCCTTGGCCTACATGGAGACCTTTCAAGCAACCGGGGATGAGTTCTACGGAGATACGGCCAAGGAAATCTTCACATATGTTTTAAGGGATATGAAATCTTCACAAGGGGGTTTTTTTTCGGCTGAAGATGCGGACAGTGAAGGCAAAGAGGGAAAGTTCTATGTCTGGACTGATGAAGAACTGCGAAATACCCTTGATCATGATGAAGCTGATCTATTCATGACGGTGTACGATATCCAGAGCAATGGAAATTATCGAGATGAATCAACCGGAGAAAGATCCGGGACCAACATATTTCATCTCCAGAAAGATATGTCCGAATTAGCCGCCCGGCTGGATTTGTCGTTTTCGGAGCTTCGAGACCGGCTCGAGGCTGCTAGGCAAAAGCTTTTCAAAGCCCGTGAAAACAGGATCCATCCCCATAAAGACGATAAAATCCTAACGGACTGGAACGGCCTCATGATTGCCGCCCTTGCCAAGGGGGCTCAGGTCTTCGGTGATCGCTCCTACCGGGTGGCTGCTGAAAATGCTGCACGTTTTGTTTTAACGCGATTACGCCGGTCGGACGGCGGCCTTTTCCATCGATATAGGGACGGGGATGCAGGCATTATCGCCAATCTGGATGACTATGCCTTGCTGGTATGGGGTCTGATCGAACTATATGAAGTCACGTTTAATTTTGAATATCTTCAAAATGCCATTGAATTGAATGACTATATGATCGAGCACTTCTGGGATAAACTTAACGGTGGGCTTTTTTTTACACCGGATAACGGAGAAGAGCTGATTATTCGGAAAAAAGAGATCAACGATGGTGCGATTCCGTCCGGGAACGCTTTGGCCATGTTGAACCTGCTTTGGCTGGCCCTATTGACTGGAGATATCGAATTAGAAGGAAAGGCAACGGAGATCGAAAAGGCCTTTTCCGAAATCCTAAGACAACATCCTTCCGCATACATCCATTTTATGTCGGCAATGGACTTCATGGAAGGGCCGGCTTATCGAATCATCATAGCTGGGGATACGGATATGGAAGATACAAGGGCGATGTTGCGTGCGATTCAAAAACGGTTTCTCCCCAATAAAGCGGTCCTTTTCAGGCCGGTGAATCCCGCCTCTCCTCATATCAATGGGTTGATGGAATGCATTAAGCAATATAAAAGCATGAACGGCCAGGCAACGGCGTACGTGTGCCTAAACCAGACATGCAAGGCACCTACAACGAATATTGAAGAAATGTTGAAATTATTAAAATAGCCTCAGATCATTGAGTCAACATGATCGTTCTCGGGACTGCCTTGCTTTACCGCTAAGTTATCATTACTTAATAGGAGTTACGTCTTCCTCCTTGACGACCGCCTCCCCGTCTACCACCCGTCCCACCACGACGTCCTTCGGAGCGAGGGCGAGCCTCATTAACATTAAGCGTTCGTCCTTTGAACTCCTTTCCATTTAGACCGTGGATAGCGGACTCCGCCTCGGAATTGTTAGACATCTCTACGAATCCGAATCCTTTTGACCGGTTGCTGTACATATCCACTATGATCTTGGCCGATTCGACCTGACCAAAAGCCTCAAATGCCTGTTTCAAATCCTCTTCAGTGACATCATATGATAGATTACCGACATAGATATTCATTCTATTCTCCTTTACTAAAATGATTAATTCTGTTTTTTAACATATCTCTCAAATCCATCGCCCGTTACGATTGACCAACTAAATGAGTATGCGGTAAAGCAATTTTCAAAATCTGTCCATTAAATTTTTGCGGAACTTTGACGGCCCAATCCCATACTTCTCCATACTCGTTTTTTATGAAATGCTCCGCAAGCATTTTGAAAGTAGGTCGGCCAGGATCGGTAATAAACACCGAGTGAACGCCGGCTTCCAGGGATCTATTGATCAACCCGATCAAGGGTTCTACCAGCGTATCCCAAAAACAGATATCCGCACCAATCAAAATATTAAAAGGCTTTAGTTGATTGACGGTGATTTGTTCCAATCTTTTTTCCATCACATTGATTTTAACATGATTAATTTTCGCATGTAATTTCAAGTAGGGAAATACCTCTGAATCAATATCAACAGCCGTTACCGATGCATGATAATTTTTCGCGCAATAGATTCCCCCTAACCCCCAACCACACCCAACATCCAGGACTTGAGAACTTTGTGGTAATCCCCGATGTTCCAGAAAATCCATCAAAAGCCAACTCGACGGCCATATCCTAAACCCGTGATAGACCGGAGAATGAAGGCTTTTTAAATCTCTTATCACTTTATGGCGCGCATAGAGAGCATAAATACCGTAAGCAAAAATTTCTACTTTAGCAGTCCCGTTTTTAGATTTTCGAGTTCCTTTCCAAAGCATCGTAACTCCAAAATGGACAATCCCTTTTCTATTGAAGCGTTTCCTCTATCACCGTAATCATCATGATCGCTGAAGAAGTACTCGCCGTGGTGTCATGTTATATATGCAAGAAATGATGGAGGAGTCCTAAACGATCTCGATTAGTTCTATATCCAGTAAAAACCCATCTCCTGCCAAAGGATGGTTTGCATCAAGGGTTATGCTATTATCATCCATGCCCGTAATCACCCCAACCATTGGATCTCCTTCCGGCTGTTGAATCAATCATCTTAATCCGATTTCAGGTGTAATATCCGGTGGAAAGATGTCTTTATGGACCTTTACAACTAGCTCTTCATGTCGAGGCCTAAAGGCTTCCTCTGGCTCCAAGGTAATTGTTTTGGTTTCATCAACATCCATCCCGCCGACCCTTTTTCAACCGCCGGCATAACTTGACCTTCTCCAACCAAAAAATCAAAAGGAGAGTGAAAGGGGGTATAGTGGCGCTGTAAGCGGCTATCTCTGGAGGGTGATTCTCAATGAGGACCTTAAGGCCATGAAAACTTAAATGGAATAATGGCATTGGCGATAATAGGATGATCGCCTAAATGATAGAGTTAATCAAAAGGCGGGATGCATCTTATGCATGTCATCAAAGAGTAGTGCTATATTTTTTACAAAGAACCTTAGGAACCATCACGATTTTTGTTTTAGCAGCCTAATACCGAAAGATCAAGCTTTAAAAGCTTTATTTCCGATGATGAGCCCCTATTCCCAATAAATAGAAGACATGGGGCATTCCAGGATGGCTTCTTCAATGAGATCTTCAGGCCCTCCTTCGGGTTTAATGACTTTGATTTTTCAGCCTCATGATCAAGCTTAAAGACCTCAGGGCAGATCATTTCACAATTGGAAATCGCTCAATTCGGGAAAAGGCGGTTGTATCGGTAAGGCTATTCAAATTGACATGGAACTTAAATTCTATTAATATCGTCGCCAGATAGGATAATAACTCCGTATCCTGAATAAACAGATATTATGAAATCTCTTGAAGACTTGAATCTGGAGCATCTCATCGGCCAAGAAGTCGGTACCGCCACCATTTTAAAAGAACTGGCCCGGGGTGGCTCCGCTATTGTGTTTATTGCTTTTCAGCGGACATTAAAACGTCAGATAGCGTTAAAAATTTTACCCAAATCCCTCATCACACCCGAAACCGCGGAGCGCTTCCAGATGGAGGCGGAAGCCGCGGCCATACTCTCACACCCTAATATCATACCCATATATGAAGTCGGTGAAACCGATGACTTTTTATTCTTCGCCATGCAACTGATACAAGGACGATCCCTTTCACATCATATTGAAGCGGCCCAAAAACATGTATTACCCACCCGACGGATTTTCCCTGTTGGAGCGAGCATCTCGATCATGTCCAAAGTTCTTGATGCCCTTGATTACGCCCACAGTCAAGATATTATCCATCGTGATATCAAACCCGGTAATGTTTTGATTGAAAGCCATTCCAAACGGCCCATTATTTTGGATTTCGGAATCGCAAAGGTCTCACACGGTCTCGACCAGGAGTCCTCCATGATCCAGGGAACACCCATTTATATGCCCCCGGAACAGATCCGAAACGAAAAAGTTGATGGCCGAGCGGATATCTATGCAAGCGGGGTGATGCTTTTTGAAATGCTGGTGGCCAATCTTCCATTACCCAAAATGCATTCCATGGAACTTTTATTGCTGAAATTGCAGAAAAAGGATCATCTATTTCAGAAAAGGCCTTCTGAAATGAATCCAATGGTGGATCCCGAGATGGATGAAATCGTCTCGAAGGCCATATCGTTTGATCCGAATAATCGATTTGCCTCTTGTCGAGAATTTTTAGAGCGTCTGGAAGATTATAAAGCCCGCCACATCCCCAAAAAAGATAGGTGAAAGCCATGACGGAAGCCAAAATCGATCCGCAAAAACTTTTTATATTTGGCCGTGCATTTCTTTTGCTTTTTAATCGTTCAACCATGTATGACGCCAATCATCCCTACTGTATTCAGGCCATTGACGAACTTTTACCGATACTCCAAACGATCCTTAAGACCCATTCCCCCCTTGTCTTTATTATGAATCAGGAACAGCTTTTTGTAGATGAAGAACCGGTTGACCAACGCATTAATACCGGTAAAATGGTCGCCCATTTTAAAAAGACCGAGATTCAATCCATCTCATTCTATCAAGGTATTGAGCGAAAGGAACTTGCTGCGTTTGTGGAAATATTTACGGGGCTAAAAAAGTATCCGAATGTGGTTGCCATGAAAAGGGCGTTGGAGGCCAAGGGGGTCGGCCATATTAAGCTCAATCACGTCTACTTTAAAAAGGTATCAAGCGACGAGGAGATCATTTCGCGCGAGGCATTTAAAAAGATGTCCATCGAGGGGGACGCGGATGGTTCTTCTAAGACAAAAAAATTGTTCATGGACTCGATCCTCGAAAGCGTGCTCGCCGAAGAATTTGAAAAGACATTGACCGTCGAGCGCGTCCTGGCAAACCCGATCAACGTCTCAGATCAGATGATTGATGCGGATTTAAAAGTCTATAACCAAAATGGCGTACCGGATAGAAGCCACGGCCCGATTCTTGTTCACCAGCTCAACATCTTGGAACAGGAAGTGGAAAAAAATCTCTCCGGGCAAGGAAGTGAAGATTTACCGGCGTTGGCTGAGGCCGTTTTCGACATGAAACGGCAATTGATCAAAGGTATTCAAATCCAGAAATCCTTGGGGATCGACTATACCAATGAGGCCGAAATTCTTGATAAGGCCAATGAGATTACGGACAAGGTGATTCTCCAACTGGTAAAGACTGAATATCAATCCGGTAAGATCTCAACAGTACGCCTCGCCCAGATATTAAAACGGTTGATCCCTGAACCCAATGAGCTTAAGCGGCTTTTGCCGAAAATCAAAGATGCCCTTCTCGAAGAGGGGATGCCGCTCGCTGATTATCTCAAACTGGTGCAGGAACTTTCCAACGAGATTCAGAGTGAGGAGTTATCCAAGATCCTCCAGCAAAGCGCGGAGACAGTGGGTCTTGATGGACTGGAATTGATACAGGAAGTGAAGAACAATCCGGTACAAGCGGCTGAACTGATTTTCTTGGCGGCTGAGATCCGGAAAGGTGCCGGTGATGAAAAGGTATTGACCGAACTGCTGGTGGATTATGTGGAAAAGATCGGATCCAAACTGACGCTCGATATTGCTAAAGAAGAAAATGTGGAAGGTGAAGCGCATCTGCAACAGGTGATGAACCGTGTTGAGTCTCAAATCCTGGGGCGCCTGAAAAAAATGGACATTAAAGACGAAGTTGTCATGAGGCTGGAAGAGAGATTGAACGGCCGAATGGATGAATTGTTTGAAACCATTAAAGAGAAGTGGAGCCGCATACCAACGACTGAGCCGGAGCTAAAGAGGGAGGCGGGCGAATTAAGCGTACTCCAGATTCTTGAGAAGAGCGTTAGTGAAAATGATGAACTCACGAATATCCTAAGAATGGTTCGTCATGAGGTTCAAACCAAAGGCCTCGATGAAAATGATCTGAAAAATATTCTTGATGAAATCGCCCAGCAAAAAGAGAATAGGCAAAAACGAAAGGCGAAAAAATGGTCAATTGATGAAGCATTGGATGCCGACGGGTTGGCGTTTTTTCTGGATAAAGAAATATCCCGATCCTTGCGCTATGATCTCCCCTTCGCCACATTATCTTTCTCAATTGTGTCCGCCAAACCGAAAACCAAACCACCGGAGGGGACGATCACCCATGATGTCTTATTGGAGTCCGTGCTGCAGAGATTTACATCCGAGTTGCGAAGTGCGGATATGGCTGCTCTTCTGGGGAAAAACAAATTGGTCGCTGTTTTGCCCATGACCACACCAGATGAGGCAAAATTGGCCCTGCGCAGGCATCTCAGACTCATCAACAAAGACCCCTTTGATATAAACGGTATTCTTGTGACCGTTCAAGTGGCAGGGACGGTGACGAATTTTGATGGCAAAAAAACACCAAACACCAAGGTGTTTTTAGAAAACCTCTCCAATGAGCTCTCAGAGATGGTTAATCGGATCAAAAACATCCATGGTTTGGCCTAGTACATTGGTCTCTCGACCGTTTATCCGTATAACCTCCAGGTTTCTTGACACTCTAGTGAAAATTCCATATACTCTCGCACCTGAAAAGAGCACATGATTCACAGGGAAAGAGGAGCAAGCCTTCTGCAAATATTGCTCCTTACCTAAGGAGGAAAAAGGGCAATGACCAGCCAAAAAGAAGAGACATTACAAGACTATAAAAAATTTCAGGTGCAGTTGAGCAAGAGCGATTTTGTCAAACGATTTAATCATCCTTTTCTGATCTTTAATAAGGAACAAGGTAACGGGCAAACGATTAAGCACGGTTTTAATACCAAAAGGATTGATCCTGATCAACTTGAAAACTTTATAAAAAAGACCCTCCTGAGGACTGTTTCATCTAAAATACTCAAGTTGGTCAAAAAAGGAACCGATTCCTTTTCGGGGAATATTAATATCGGACGTGCCTCCAATTGCGATCTGGTTATTAATAGTACCGAGATATCCAAGTTTCACGCATTTGTGTCTAAGGATATCAAAAGTGGATTCTATTACATCACTGACGCTGATTCTACAAACGGAACCTATGTAAATGATGTTAAATTAACACCTAATGAAAAAAAAATATTATATGATGGTGATATTATTTCATTTGGAAAGCAAGTAAATATCTCTTTTTATACGCCGGAAGGCTGTTACAACTTACTGGAGCAGATATCCATCTAATACTAGCCAACGGCAGGATATATTCAGATCGCTGATTTTATCAATAAATCCATAAATGAAATATTTTTTCCGCTTTTATCAAAGGTGTTCATCAAAATGAATGAGGTATCTAGTTATGAAAAAAATAATCTTATTGGCAGTCTTGCTTTTTATCTTTGTCTTGACCTTTTGTGCAACGGCAGATGCGGAGTTCAAAAGGACCAAGATAGCCATTCTCGATTTTGAAACTCAGGGTGAGGGCTTTAATGAATCGGACATGGGGAAGGTCGTGGCTGAATGGCTCATCACAGCCCTTGTGAAAAATGGGCGTTTTGATGTGGTGGAACGACGATTGCTGGAAAAGATCCTGGGAGAACAACGTCTTCATATGAGCGGTATGGTGGACCAGAATAGTGCCGCGAAGGTCGGCAAGCTACTGGGAGTAAAGATTATCATATCCGGCTCCGTTGTAAAATTTCAAAATACCATGGAAGCCAATGCCAGAATCATTGATGTTGAAAGTGCCTCCATCATCGCCGCTGAGAGCGTTAGAAGCAGCACAGCCACAAGGCTTGAGGACCTGGTCATCCAGATGGCCGATATCATCATCAAAGATTTCCCTCTGGAAGGTTATATTATTAAAAGAGATGCAAATGAGGTTTCCATTGATCTCGGGCGACAAGTGGGCGTTAAGAGCGGGATGCGATTTATTGTTTATAGAGAAGGAGACCCCATTAAACATCCCAAGACGGGAGAGATTTTAGAGGTTGAAAAGATTGATACAGGTATGATTGAGATCGAGAACGCCAGTAAAAGCATTGCCAAAGGTCGAATTATCGAAGAATCATCCCCGGATAGCATCCAATACGGCCAGATGGTCAGGAGCGTCCTAATGGCCTCTAAAAGTATCCAACAATACAAGGCCCCGGTAGCCGATCTTGAAACCCAACAGCCGGTCAGTACATTACGAGCCCAATTGCAGGGGCTGGATCCCAATGTAGAAGCGATCAGGCAGCTCAGGACTTCCGGAAACGCTCAATGGGAGATTAAATTTAAGGAACTTCTGGTGACCTTAGAAGGGATCTTGCGTCAAAATCCCACTTCAGCGGACGTTTATATCTATTATGGAAAGGCGTATGATGCAGCGGGTAACTTTAAGGGGGCGTATAAATCCGTCGCGGGAGCGTTAAAATATGAACCGCAGAACTTGGAGGCCACGGTCTATCAAGGCGAATTGTGCTATATTTACGGAAAGGACTATCCGCAGGGACATCGTAACAGAATAAAATTGGCCACGTTGGCCCAGCAGCAGTATGAAAAGGCCATTAACCTGAATCAGGACAAAGGTTTCCAGGCCATGATGTACCTCAAGATCGGCGATGTTCATTCCGAATTATTAAACGATAAAACAAAGGCCAATCAGTACTGGCAATCCGCCGTCAGCACGGCCCCATACAGCGAAGCTGCTCAATTGGCGGGGGGAAGGACCGCGCAGTAATTGATAAGGATCATTTCTACCATATGAATACTTTCTTATGTCCCGGCCAAGGATCCCAGCATGTAGGTATGGGGTTGGATTTATATGAAACCTATCCGGAAGCCAGGGACTTATTTGAGCAAGCAGACCAAGCATTGGAATTTTCCCTGAGTCGGCTATGTTTTGAAGGCCCTGAAGAGGATCTTAACAGTGATCTTAACGCTCAATTGGCCATTTATACTGTTAGCTGCATCCTATGTGACTTGTTGAAAAAAAACAAGATCCTGCCCGATTGCGCTTCAGGGTATAGTTCCGGTTTTTACGCGGCGGCCTATGCGGCAGGGTGTTATGATTTCATGATCGGCCTTGATATCGTCAAACAGGCAGGGGAGATCCTTCTGGATGAAGGGAAAAAGATTGACGGCAGCATGGCTGTTATTTTTGGAATTTCTGCTGAAAAGGTCGGAAAGATATGCCGCCAGATCGGCGATGTGGATCTAGCCATCATGAATACACCGCGTCAAACGGTCATTTCAGGTCTCTGGACTTCAGTGAAAAAGGCATTGGATATGTCCCTTGAACAAGATGCCTTGGACACCTATTTTTTACCGGTTTCCACGGCGTATCACTCAAGATATATGGCGGAAGCAACAAATCGCTTCTTAGATATGCTTCAAGAAAAGGCGTTCAATGACCCTCAAATTCGTTTGATTTCATATAGCTCTCTTGATCCGATCAAAGAAGAAAAAGCCCTGAAACAGGCCCTGGCCATTCAATTAAGCCACCCGGTATTTTGGTCGGACCTCATCACGCAACTTGCTAATGGCATGAATGGATTTCTATATGAAGTAGGACCTGGAGCCGTAATATCCAGAACTGTTCGCTGGATCGATCGAAACATTCAGATCCATAATATTTCCAATAAAGATAGATTAATGAATGTTCTTGAGAAATAAAAGGGATCTTTTCAATGGCCCCGCGCCCGGAATATAATCTTTCAGTCATTCAAGACATACTTCCTCATCGCTCACCATTTTTGTTTGTCGATCGAGTGTTGGAAATCGAATTCGGCAAACGAATCATTGCGGAAAAAGATCTTACTCCAGACGCTTTTTTTTTCACCGGCCACTTCCCTGGCAGGCCCGTTATGCCGGGGGTCCTTGTGGTTGAAGCCTTAGCCCAGGCAAGTGGTCTTCTTTTAGGTCTCACCTGGAGACAAAGCAGAAAGCCCTTTTATCGACCCGATAAAGAGATGTTCCTGGCAAATGTGAATGTCAAGTTCATCAGCACATCAGGACCCGGTGACACCCTCCGGTTACAAGCCGCCGTCAGAAAGGCATTTGGAAGATTGTTTTCTTTTGATGTGACCGCTTTTGTCAAAGGTCACCAGACAGCAAAAGGTTCCCTAACATTGGCCCAGGAGGAAAAACGATGAAAAAATGGTACCAACAGATCATTCTGCTGGCCCTTTTCATTATTTTTTTATTAAGCGGATGCCTGATGGTGAAATACGCCCTGAATCTTCCTTTTCGGGCGACCAACGACGCCCTCCATAAAAATGACGCCTTCATCAATCTTGATTTTTTAATCCCCTCGTGTACGCATATCAATGAACAAATGACGATCAGGGAGGTACTGGAGATCCGAGTGGGTCAAAAAGCAACGCCCTTTGAAAAAATGCTCCTTGCCTTTTCCCAACTCTTCCCATCGAAATACCGTTATCTGGCCGATCTCTTTTTATTCTTCTTCTGGTCATTTGTGTTCATGACCTTTATAAGGGTATTTACATTTATGGGATATGGACGGGCTATCAGGGTGAGCCTGCTGCTAGGTGGAATCTCTTACTATTTTATGCCGGATTTTTCAGTAGGAAGATTTGATGATATCGTTTTTATCATTTTGCCCATCCTGATTATTGTGTTGCGGGCATACCTGCGTCAAAAAAAGAAACGAAAAATATTTGTATCTGAAAATCGTTTTCCTGCTACCCGATAAGATAGGCTCCCGTGCCGACCGCAATAAGCACATCATCTTGGTTCTTCAGCTCCATTCTCGTCACGGCGACTTTTCTCCCTGTTCGCATGACCGCACTGGTGGCTCGAAATTGGTTTCCCTTGCCTGGTCTCAGATAATCGATACGGAGGTCGATGGTCCCCATACGGGAAAGTCGATCTCCGATCTCCTGTTTTGAAAGGTCTTTCATTCTTTCCAGTGCTGAGACACTCGCATTTATACCACCCGTGGCATCCAGCACCGCTGAGATAACCCCGCCATGCAGGATTCCCAGGATAGGATTTCCAATAAATTCATCCTTCATGGGGAAACGGCATTCCGTACTGTCCGGTCTCAAGTGGACTATTCTTAATCCGAGTACCTTGTTAAATGCAAGAGTTTCATGCATCTGCCCGAGAATTTGGAGCATGGCCGATAGGTCTTGATCAAAATCCGACATAGAACCCTCATCACTGTTCAGATGTTCGCTGAAAATCAGGGAACCCTTTTTCCGTCGGCTATGCGCCCCCTGGTTTAAAAACCAATTAAATAGCTCACTGTAAGGGTAAAATCAGGCGCGCCGTCATCCAGACCGGCCCCGATAGCGGTTCTCAGATGATGATCAATCTTTAATTCATAATCAACACCGCCGGTAAGAAGCATATAATCATCTTCAGATCGGTGATTGATTTCACCGACGACATGGATTTGATCACTAAAGGAATATATGGCGCCGACACCCAATAGGAGAGAAAAGTCTCGATCTTTCTCTCCCCTTATATTAGCGGTCTCAAGCCAGTCGAATCCCACCACACCCGTTAAGGCTGTATTCCTGGCAATGGGATGACGTATCGCGGCAAAGGCACCATAATCGGTATTGTCTTCCCCCACATCCTCACTGCCTACCGGAAGGGTGACATAGGCGCCTGCCGATGTCTTTGTTCCATCGGGTAAAAAAGTCATGTATTCTGAGATATTATATCGGCCTGAGATCATGCAATCAGACAAGTCGGTTTCACTTCCCCGATTATCAGGGTCCAAATATATCATTCCCACCTTGGTTCCTATTTCGAGTTTATCCAGTAATGGGAACCCCCCTTGAATCCCTATAAAAGAGCTTGAACTTTGATCATAATCATCATAGCTTGCGATAGCCTCTCCATAGGGTGTTAAGGAAATGGGTGTATCTCTAAAAAAAGCCTGGAACAAACGGACATCATCGTAAGTTTTTCCTTGGGCGGATACCATGCTCGCAATAAATATATAGGTTATACAAATGGTTGCTAAAATGAATGGTTTCATGATTTTTCTCCTTCCTCATTTAGAATCAATGTATATAAAAAATAAAATAATGTCATGTCAGATGGTATAGAGACCATCTTTGATTTATCAATATCATAATGTATTTGTTGTATCCTATCAGCCATATCATGTCAATTCGAAATGGGTATGATGTTTCGACATTGACATATTACCCGGGAATTACCTATATTCTCGCTTATCAGGGGGCGTCCCGTCTTAAGAAAGAATAGTCGAATGACATCCCAACCTATTGGGGATGACATAAAAATAGGACACGAGTAAAACAAGTAACAAAGTAACCTTGCTTCAGATCAAAAAGGACACTCTATGTATACGAAAAGATTGATTCTTGGCCTTATATTTTTTTCCTTTCTTCAAGGTGCTTTCATAAGAGGCTATGCCCAAGCCTCGAACGTCATGCCGGTACATGTCCCATTAAGGCAAACGGAAAGTGCTCATTTTATTTATATCTATGAGACCTCCCTGGAAGATCAGATACCGAGTATTATGCGAAGTTGTGAGGACGCCCACTCGATTCTTTCCCCGGTATTTAACTGGGTCCCCAAAGAAAAGACCGTTATCATGTATTCGGATGTTCAAGACATCCATAACGGCTGGGCTACGGTTTATCCTCGTCCTATGATTATGCTCTATGCCTCAGATGCCCCCCCCGAGAGTACCATCTATGAGCCGGGGGATTACATGCGCCGAACCATATTTCATGAATATACCCACATTTTGAGTATGGACGCCCAATATGGTACGGATGCAACACTGACCGATATCTTCGGTCGTGTCTTTCCCGTAAGTGGAGACCCCCTGTCTTTGGTATTAATGTTGCTTTCCGCACCTCCAGGTCTTCTAGCCCCTCCCTGGTATAAGGAAGGCCTGTCCACATGGGCGGAAACCGAATTCGTCGGTCCAGGGAGGGGACGTAGCACCCGGGTGGACATGATCCTGCGTATGGCCGTTTCGGATAACCGATTACTGCGGGGAAACGATTGGTTTTTTGAATTGCCTGAATGGCCTTATGAAAATGCCGCTTATCTATACGGGTTGAAAGTCATGCAGTACATCCATGATCAATACGGCTTCCAAGAATATGAAAAAAACGTCCCGGGGGATGTTTCCAATTCGGTCGCACACTCGTTTATGTTCGCATTCAATAAACGTTCCGTAGCAGCAACCGGAAAGACCTTCCAGACACTGGCGCGTGAAGCCATGGACGCGGAAACATCCAGGCAAAATAGACGTGTTGAAACCCTTTTGACAAGGACCCCGACCAACCTCGAACGATTTACCCCCAAACGGCTCATCGTAACTGAACCCAAATTCGGCTTCGACGGGAAAGCCATTTACTTCAGCGGCTGGGAAGAGGCGGATCGCAATACCTTATTTCGTTATGATATGGAGTCGAGAGGGCTTTCAAAATTGTCCTCCATTCGGACATCCATCCCCCTTTTTACGGATCTTGCCTCGTCACCCGATCGTCGTGATATCTACTATACGCGATTGGATATACAAGGAAGGGACCAACTCAGAAACGAACTTTATTGCCTCGACACACATAAGGATCAAGCACGCCTGATATCCAAAAAAGGTCGATATCGTTATCCAGCCATCAGCCCCGACGGCAGAAACCTGGCGGCCGTTCAAAATATCGGTGGTAGCCAATCATTGCTAGAAGTGGCCATTGAGAATGCAGGCAAAAAGCAGTTTGAAGATACGCTTGTCGGGGCGCCGCGGTACCATACAATAGTGGATCCCGCCTATTCACCGGACGGCGAATATATTGTTTACGTAATGGCGGATGAAAAGGGATCTCAGCTTAGAAAAATTTGTAAAAAATCAGGGAACGATGAAATTCTGCTTCAGTGGCCTTGTATGATTTTATCCCCTGTTTTTCACCCATCAGATGGTAATCTGATTTTTGTATCGGATAAAAACGGGGTGTATAATCTCTATCAAATGGCGTTCGGATTAAATCCCGAACCCATGGCCATAACCCACACCTTAGGTGGCTTATTCAGTCCAGATTTTTCTCCGGATGGGAAACTGATAACCGCTGTGGCATACGATTCTCATGGATATTATCTAACGATCTTAGACTATGGCAGACTTCAACCAATGGGGCCATTGCCCGTCGTTGAAACGGCTTGGAAAAGCCTGGAAGCGAATCAGGCCGTGATAGAGAGGTTTAAATCAAAATCGGATCCGGAAAAGACGCCTTCAAAACCTTATCATTCCTTCCGCAATATAGGTATGGACTTCTGGTCCCCCTGGATGACCACAAGCAGGGATGGGGTCATGGGAGGGCTTTCCGCGGCTTTTTCGGATCCCACACAATTTCAAAACCTATATGTCTTGGGGGGAGCTGAAAGCCATTACGGATCTCCCGTCGGTACATTGGTTTATCAATATTCAGGGTTTTATCCCATATTGACGCTTTATGGTGCCACCTTGCCTGAGTACTATACCGATCTTATTCAAGACAGTGATCATATTTATTATCATTATGATGAGGAGGTGGACACGGCCGGTATGGCGGTATCCTTGCCTTGGTTGCGCGTGGACCGCCAATCCACCCTGACCTTTGGATATCAGGCGTCAGACCGGGCAGTAATCAAAAAAAGTCAAGAAGAATATGAAACGAAAACAATCCGCACTCGCAATCTTTTTGAAGGACAAGAAGGTTCTCTTTGGGCACAATTTGATTTCTTCAATGCCACAGCCTTTGGCCGAAGCCATAGCTATGAAGATGGTCGTTATATAAAGGCCACCTTTGAATGGACGGATGAAAGCCTGGGAAGTGATATCAACCGGAGACGCACTCGAGGAGACTGGCATGAGTATATTCGCATGCCATGGTTCGAGAATCATACCTTAAAATTGGAGGGTGTGTATGGTAAAGGCAGTGGCGATGAAACAGCGCAAGGCCTGTTCGGGCTTGGCGGTTATTTCCCCACACTTTCACTGGATCAGGGACTTAATCGAAACGTGGGTCTCCGGGGCTACCCTTCCAATTATCAGGTTGGGGATGAGGTTGAAAAGGGCGGTGTGGCCTATAGATTCACCATCTTTCAACGATATAAGAATATCAACGCCACCAGTCCATTTTATCTCCACCAAATTTTTGGGGAGGTTTTCTATGAAGGTGGCAAGGCAAAGGGTGGGATGGCCAGTGCGAAGAATGAGTGGATCGATGCGGCCGGTGTGGAAGTCAACCTGTCCACCACCTTGTTTCGCTTTCTGCCTGTGGCCCCGGGAATTGGTATGGCTTATGCCTTTGACTATGAAGATAGAACGCGAGCTGGACAAGATGATGAAGAGGATACAAGTAAACTCCAGATCTACATTAGTCTTAAAACAACAGTAAATTTTTGATGATTATTCTATCTCGTAGCAGGCCAATATTTCACCAAAATATAATGTATGATAATCCTTTTGCGGGTATAGTTCCTCATCATATTCCGCAATAAAATATTCTGGGTCCATGGGCGCTTTAAAAACGATTCTGCATTCAAAATGCAGCCCTGGCGTATTGATAATGGGAGAACTTGCCTTACGGCTATCAATGGTATGAAGATCACATTCCTTAAATTTATCCACATCCCGGCCTGACTGGGTACCGCAAAAATGGATTGCTTCATGAATATCCGTTGATGGCACGGATACGGTAAAATCTGCAGCTTTTTCAATAATCCCGAATGTATATCGCGAGTTCCTGACGGCGACCATGAAGATGGGTTTTCGCCAAATAAACCCCACGGTTGCCCAACCAATGGTCATGGTATTCAAGAAATCACCGGATTTCACCGTTAAAAAGGCCCCTTTCCTTATTTGAGTGATCGCTTTTTCAGCGACTTGCATATAATCCACATTTTTCATGGTATTTTCCTTTGTAAAGAATTCGATTTCAAACCAAATAAGCCTCCCATCGTTCGACCGTCTCCCTTAGATATCCCCTCGGGACCCGCTCCAATATTTGGTTATGTCCGGGTAGCAGGATATCTACATCCAGGTCTGCGAGCCTCAGCAATGATTCCCTGTGATGATGAGGATTCGCTCCATAAAGATCAAATCGGCCGATGGCATAATCCGCATAGACCACATCGCCGGGGATAAGAACTTTTCTCTCCGGATCGTAAAGAGCGATGCTCCCGGCAGAGTGGCCGGGAACATGCATCACCTCCCATATCATTCCACCGATCTCCAATTGTTCATTTCCAATTAATTTTTGATCAACCTGAAAGGTGAAGGCCCCGTCTTTTAGGCCATATTGCATTTGACACATACTTTTAAACATATCCATTCCATAAACGGTCCGCTCATCCCCGTGCTCCAAAGGTTCGGCCTCAACCGTTTGGACCCACAATTCGGCCCAAGGCATTTTTTCTCTCATTTCAGCAAGACAACCTATATGGTCCAGGTGTGTATGGGTCATGATGACACGCTGGATATCTTCTAACTGAATACCAAGTTCCTGAATCGCATTGATTTTATAACCGGCCTTTCCCATAAGTCCCGCGTCTATCATAGACAGGTCTTCTGATTCCGGCTTCCCGATAATATAAACATGGGCATCCGGGATCATCTCATCCTGGCCGGAAATAAAATAGATCCCATCCAATACCTTTTGCATATTTTGCCTCCTTTATTCATTTTCCATGAGCCCCTCCATCCATCGCTTGGAAATCACTTCTTCAGTTGAATAATCGGGAAGAAGAATCGGGGCGGTGACAGGATTTTCAACTCCGGACTCCTTGAGTTCACTCTCAAAACGGATTACATGACCGAAGGTCGGCTTTTTCAGGTCCACACCCTTATTCATATACTCGGCCGCATTTTTGCCCGCGTGGTGCCCGAAGGTAATAATATCTTGAAGGCTGTTACCCATCATGCGATTCTCGCGGCGTGGATACCACCCACCACTTCCCGGCACCGTATAGTCCCGAAATGTTTGTTCGAGTTTCGGCATCAATGTTGATGCCGCCGTTTTGATCATAAAGGGTCGGATAGACCAGTAATGGTTCTTGACTAATTCGGATTCAACATCCCTGAGCTCCAATGGAAAACAAAACTGTTCACCATCGACATTCAATACATGGGCACCCAGACCTTGAACCTTCCCGGTAATAAGGAGCCCGACATTTTGCTCCGGATAAACCGCGCCAGTGGGATGATATTAAGTGGAATATAGATATTTATTCCCCTACCCCGGTCCTGAAAGCCAGGTTAACACCGTCCATGGTGGCGCCATAATGGTATTGGCATCGCCATGTCGAAATTTTGTGGTTATGATCACATTGGCGCCGCCATCCGATGCCGCTAAGGCCGCGGAAGCCCCTGCGCCGCCGCCGATAATGAGGACATCGGTATCATATTCAGGGTTTGACAGATCCACTTTTTCAGGCCGTCTCATGGAATGTGATTCCAATAACGCGGCCACTACTTTCTGAAAAAACTCACCTTTGTTAGGCCCGACCCTAAGGGTACGCCGTTCCTCCTGTTGATAAGCCGGGTGGACAAGATTCCCAAGTGTCTGATAGGACCCGCAGCAAAGATCAGCGGTTGATAATGAAACCGCATCCGCGCCCAATGCCTTAGCAATTCCAGCGGGAGAGCTCTTCCAAATCAACACCCAACCTGGCCATGGCGGCAATAGCCGTATCACCAAGATTACGAAACTTTGTCTTGAGTGTCCACCCCGGGTAGTAGATCATCTTCATGTTGTGGTTAACTCGTTAATTTCCGAAATCCGGCCACCATGGCGATCTGTGGACATTCTTTAATGGTTTCGACAGGTAAGCGGGAAGGTTCAATCATGTTTTGATTTTTACGGAGTCTCATTTGCCTTAACGCCTCCATAATCTTTGGCAAGTCAACCCCTCTGGGGCACATGACGTTGCAGGAATGACAAGAGGCGCAAACCCAGCAAGTATTTACATTTTCCAGTTTCTCATACATCCCCGCCTGGGCCATACGCATGATTTTCCGGGGGTTGGTATCCATTTTATCCAACATGGGACACGCACCGGTGCAGGTTCCACATTGAAAACATTGCTGGATATTCTGCCCGCTTATCTTGGCAAGTTTATCAAAAAATTCTCGTTTTGCGATGTTCGTTGACAGCCTGATAGTCATTTTTTTGAGTAAAAAAGGATGGATATCGCTGGTCTTCAATGTGTTATGGATCATCTTAACTGACAGATAATTCTATAAAAAGGCAAAAAAGTGTGAAAAATGAAAGATTTAATCGTATCCGATCCGACCGGCCCCTCTCCTGAATACTTCACAACCCCGTGAAACTTCAAAAATATATGAGGAGGGATAAATGATGTCAAGGATAAACAGGGATATCCAAATACCCAGATAGTTTATTCATACCGGTCAGGTTGCCTTTCCATACGTGGTTACGTATTGGTCGTCAACATTGTGGCATTTCCGGGAAACCCTTAAACAATCCGAACCCGCAATGCAGGCAGAACATGATGAAAAACAAATCAAATCAATGAACAAAAATAGCCGCTAAAAGATACCACTAGGTTCTAAAAAATCCTGGCCTATTTGTTGTGTACGTATCATCGTGCCATGAGTCTTTTTGCCCTTTTTCAAATAACCGCAAAGGCTTTTGGGTGTGAACTTGAAAAGAGATCCCCATACCCCCGAAAACCGTTTTTAGACAAGCGTGACTTTTAAGGATCATTTACCGGATGAGTTTTTTGATTGGGGGGCTTCTACATGACATCGGCAAGGTCATACTCTTCCAGTATTTTAAAGATCTTTTCCTGGATGTATGGCGAATGGTTAGACATGGAAAAGGTGTCGTTTGCCGAACACACCTTCGATATATTTTGCACGCTTCTTTCCGGAATATTGAAGGGAAGGGCGTTGTTCTGACGTTAAGGCCATTCAATTGATCTTGACACATCTCTCTATTTTCAATAACAATACGTAACAATGATGTGTGTTTATCTGAAAATGTCTACTACGGTATGAGGCGGACGGATTTCGCGTGGAATGAGAAGGCAAAGAAAAGGATTGTAATGGCCATGAAAGACAATGATAAACACATTCAAGAGGAAAGAAGGAAATCCCCCCGGTCCGACATTCAAATCTGGGCTGTGGAGCGCTCAGGAAACTCAACCTCCTTCCATTTATTGAAAAATCTCAGCACGAACGGCTTTTTTATTGAAAAAAGACTGCCGTTCCCGATTGGGACGGTGGTTCATCTTGAGTTGGAACTGGGTCCGGAAAAGATCCCCGTCAAGGGAGAGGTGATTGATAATTACAAAGACCCTGCTGCCAATTATTCAGGAGCTGGCGTGCGTTTTATCGATATGGATGAGAACGTCAACAGGATCATAAGCACCTATTTAAAGAATTTATAAAGACCTAAATCGAGCGATTCTTTTCGACCGCGGTGAGGTATGTTCAAGGAGACCTTCCGACATTTTTTTGGGTCCCCTTGCGGAACCTCCCTGAAGTATCGTTCAATTCAGCAAATAGTCGACAAAAAGGCATTAAAGAACAGAAGGCTGTCTGAATGTCCGAATTTGAACCAAGACGATTTGGAAAATATCTCCTTTTAGGACGTCTTGCCCATGGCGGTATGGCCGAGCTTTATCGTGCCAAGCTGATTGGGGCGGAAGGCTTTGAGAAGCTGATTGCCATCAAGATGATCCTCCCTCACCTTGCCGAAGAAGAAAACCTGATCAAATCATTTATCGAGGAAGCCAAACTTGCCGCCTATTTGCAACATCAAAACATTGTCCAGATTTATGATTTCGGGAGTGTGGATGGCGCCTATTACATCGCCATGGAGTACCTCTATGGAAAAGACCTCAAACTGGTTATCAAAAGAGCCAAAGAAAAAAAGGCTCCCCTGAGTCTTGAGATGGTCCTTTATATCGCCACGCAGGTCTGTGCCGGGCTGGCGTATGCCCATAAACTCAAGGATTTTCAAGGCAGACCGCTGAATATTATTCACAGGGATATTGGTCCCCAGAATGTCTTTGTGACGTATGACGGACAGGTGAAGATCATCGATTTCGGCATAGCAAAGGCCGCCATTCAGGATACAACCACCCAGGAAGGTTCCATCAAAGGGAAAGTCGCCTACATGTCACCCGAACAGGCCCAGGGAAAGGTCATTGATCACCGTTCGGATCTTTTTGCCATGGGTATTCTTTTATATGAAATGGCAACCCGAAAGAAGATGTTCGAAGGAGATGCCTTTCAAGTGTTTGCTAAGGTTCGTGAAGCCGATTATACCCCGCCGGAGGTTGTAAAGAGTGATCTTCCCATGCAGGTTTACCGGATTCTAGAAAAAGCCCTTAAAAAAGACCGTGAACAGCGATATCAATCCGCAGAAGAGATGCTCGCGGATCTGGAAGTATGCATACAGCAACTCTCATTCAGCTCATCATTTCGAGGGCTTTCACAATACATGAATGAGCTATTCAAAAAGGAAGCCGAATCCGACGTTCACGTCATGGAAGAAGCCGAAGATTTTGATTTATCGGCTGTAACAGGACAGGACGAAACAAGATCGACCCGATTGGAAAAGACCTTGCTTTTGACGGAAACGATCGAACCGTTGAAGAAAAAAAAGCGCCTGTTTCCGTATGCAGCCCTTGTGCTGGTTCTTTTAATAGGAGGAACGAGTGCGACCCTCATCTACTCCAATGACCCATCCATCCTGGTTGACAAGCTCCAGCAAAACGCCGCTTTTCTGTTTTGGCAGAAAAAACTTTCTCATAAGCAAGATACCGATCCAACCGTTCAAAAGAATCATGATGAAATATCCGGTGTGAATGAATCCTATAGTACTTTTAAACCGATACAAGATCCATCCCCCGTTCATGATTCACCTGCAATGAAGGAGGGTATCCGGTTGTTAAAAGAAGAAAGATATATCGAGGCGGCCGTAATATTCGAGGATATACTAATGACAGGACCATCCGTTGAGGATAGGGTCTATGTCCTGTATTCCAATGCCTTGGTCGGGCAGGCGGTAACACTGTTCGGTTCCGATCCTGAAAAGGCCAAGGCTTTATTGCTCAAGGCCGTCAAGCTCGTCCCCGGAAACCCTCAAGGCCATTTTCACCTGGGTCGTATTTATACACGACAAAAGGATTACACGAGCGCCATTGCTTCTTACCAAACAGCCCTCGAATTGGATCCCCAGATGCCCGGCGCTTATTTTAATCTCGGTTACATCTATGCCAGCAAAAAAGAATACATCCATGCCGAGGCCATGTTCGGTCGTGCGGTTGAACTGTCCCCCCAATTCCTTGATGAAGCCCTTTATAACCTGGCACTGGTACAGAGGAAGCTAGGCAAACACCAAGCGTGCATAAATCATCTGGAACGAGCGATTAGCATTAATCCCGACAACGAACATGCGAAACGATTGTTCAGGGACATCGGTGTTCAAAACAGATGAGATTCGGCTTTTGGGTGGTGAACTGGAAAAGAGATCCCCGTGCCCCCAAAAACCGTTTTTAAACAGGCCTGGTTCCGGGAACAAAAAGGAATAGGGGATCCCAAAGGATAGGCATTATGATCAAAAAAATGATTTTTGCTGTTTTCATTATGGGGTCCATGATCCTGTTCAATGCCGGATGTCCATTCGTAAGCGGAAAACACAATGTCTGGAAACCGGCTGTTCCTCAGGAGAATCATTTCGAACATATCGTCAAATGGCCAGGTGAGACCTTAAAGATCATAGCCGAATGGTATACCCATGATGCTGAGAATTGGTCTTGCCTGGTGGATGCCAATCCCCAAATCAATCAAGATAACCTCCTGAAGGGGAATATTATTTATATACCCGGCCATCTGCTGAAAAATACAAAACCCCTTCCTGAATCCTTTATGTCCTCCTACAATCAAAAAACAAAACCATCACCACGGCCTTCTATAAAACTTCGGAAATCAACGGAAAAACCTGCCCCTGCTCCGAAGCCCAATAAGGAAGATAAAAAAGGGCAGGATGATTTTGAATTATTCGGCCCGAAGTAAATGACCCCGTTCATCCTGAACCACTCAAAAGCCCGAAAAATATCCCTATGGAGAAAATGACCATGAAAATCTTCACAAGGTTTCATCGACCCATGTCCTATCTCATCTTTATCATGTTTTCGCTTTATCCTCTTGTATCTTCGGCCTCCGAAACCGTTCAACCCAAGTTAACGCCAGAGGAAATCAAAGGCATTCTTGAGAGCGATCGACGTTTTCAACATATGGATATGAGTCGATTGGATTTGTCCGGGTTCGACCTGGCCAAGGTTTTTTTAAAGGTGATCGACCTGTCCCGGATAAGGCTCAATCATGCGAATTTGACGGATTCAATTATTACGTCTTCAAATATGGGCGAAGCAAGGCTGAATCATGCAAACTTGACCGGTGCAAAGATATTCGACACCGACTTGCCCAAGGTGGATTTGCGCGGCGCCTGTTTAACGTGTATCATCATGATATCCAATAATATGATGGATGCGAATTTGGCGGATTCTACAATTCGTTACGGAGTCATCCGCCATACGAATCTGAATCGGGCGAATCTGAAAGGCGCCAATCTAAGTTTCTCTTTTATCCAAAGTAATTTGAACGCCACTGACCTTAAAAATGCCAACATGCATGGGGCTTACTTATTGGATGTACAGATGGAAGGTGCCGATTTGAGTGGGGCCAACCTGAGTGGCGCGCGGATGGAGGGTGTTGTGATGCGGGGTACGCGGACCAAGCACGCCATTCTTGCCAAAGTCAATCTGAATTATGCGGTTATAGAGTCTTCAAGAATGGATTCAGCGGATCTTAACGGGGCATATTTGAATGGCATTTATATAAATAGGGTGGGTATGAGCGACGCAATCCTGATCAGCGCAAACATCAATAATGCATGTATTTCCCATTCGGACATGAGCGGGGCGGATTTGAGATATGCGGTCGCAGTCCATTCAATCTTTGATGATGTTGATTTGGGCAAAACCAATCTGAGCGGTGTCGACTTTCGTTACACGGATCTCAGTCGCACGACCATGGCCATGGCCATCCTGAATAAAGCGGATTTAAGGGCGGCCTCCCTGAACGGGGCAAAAATGCAAAATGTGGATTTGACGCTGGCCAATCTGGAAAACGCGGACCTGTCCAATGCGGACTTGACCAATGCGATTTTCGATCGCACCATTCTAAAAAATATCAAACTACAAAATGCTATACTTAGCGGTGTCCGGCTTCAAAAGGCTGATCTACGGGGTTTCAATTTAAGCGGCCTGAAAATGGGTAAGGCCTTGTTGGCTGAAACGAATCTCAGCAAGGCTAACCTGACCCATGCCGAATTAGCTGGCGCAGATCTTAAAATGTGTGACCTCTCCGAGGCAAACATGGCTGATGCCGATCTACGCGGCGCCGATCTGCGCCGCGCCGACCTCAGAGACACCATCCTGGTGAACGCATTGTTGAATGACGCTGATTTGAGCGGAGCCGACGTGAAAGGCGCTGATTTTTCAGGAGTCAATATCAAGTTGATTAAAAATTTTCAAGGAGTGAAAAACCTCGATAAGGCAAAAGGGCTGCCAACGGAATAATCAAGGCGCAAGGCCTATGATTTTTTAATCAGAATCTTTTCTATTCGTGAGTTTTGTATCTTTATGCTTTGCGTCTCATGCTGCTCTCGTATTATACAGCCTCGTAAAAAATAAGGATAGCCAGAGCAGAGTGCTTAACTTCCAACCCACCGTCTTTAATTTCCGGTATCGGACTCTACAACATCTTAGCAAGGTTTTTAATTCAAATATGTCTATGTGTCCAAATTTCTAACTTCGTAAGCAATAAAATATTTCCCGAGATCGTTATCAACAATAGGCTCATTAAGATATCGGACTTTTACTCGATTCTCAATAGGTGGCCATTCCTTTGGTATAAAAGTGGTATTTGTACCGAACTTGAACCAGTATTTTTGACTGTCTGAAGTTTCAATCATAATAAATTTTTTAATCTTATGAGCAAAAACGCCTTCAATTAGTGAAAAATTATTAGGATTCGTAACGTCAATCTTTTTTTGAACAACCCATTACTTTTAGGAAGATAGTAAAAATAGTAGATATCGCTAAAAACAAAACAAGGTTACGCAGATAGATATTGTAGTTTTTAATATCCATTTTATTCTCCACATCAAGCGTATAAGGTTATCTAATATGAATACATTTAAACAATATCGTTTCCATGTAATAAAAAATTGCTCATAAATCAACCTTTATTACTGATTATCTTACGCATAAAATGCCATTTTAAAAATTTTACCAATTGCTTTACGTTCATCGTCTTGGCTGAAGAATAAAAGGATATAAAAAAGGATGCCCTCCAACCTATTTTATCAATTATCAATTCCGGCAAGTTTTTTAGCCATTTGTTTTGCCGAATTCAGGTCATAATTTCTCAAAATTGTCATGCGGTGGGTTTCCGGCGATCCCGCACCGTGAATATTTGAAACTATATCGCGGCTTTCAAAAGCCAATTTTTCAATAAGCCTGAAAATCTTAATCCTGTCCATTGTGTCAACACCTTCAACTCCCTTCAGGTATTTTTTAAGCATAGGACCGATTTCCGGGTTTTCAAAATCCTTGTCTGACGGAAGGTCAGTAGTCATACCGCCGGCTATCTCTATCATCATCCTGATTACCTCGGCCAGTTCTTTTCCTTCATAAAGTTTCGAGGTATTGGAAAGCACGGGATCAACAGAATAAATTCCGGACGGCGTTTTGGTTGATTCTATAGAAGCGGCTATTGAACAGCCATAGATGGCTTTAGTGACTTTCAGCATTTCCGCGTATTTGGTTTTTATGTGTGATACTTTGGACAAGCCGCTGTATTCGGCCGCAGCGGCAGCAGCGCCGATGTAAATATCGCCGACTCCGCATTTGCATCCACCATGAGAATGACGGTGGAAATTGCCGAAATTAATAACCATAGGGCCTGCATATTCATACTCACCGCAAAGAAAAACTTTGTCCCATGGCACAAATACATCATTAAAAATAACCATAGGTGAAGCCTTGCTGAATTCCGCATTTCCAAGGTCACAGCCCTGCAGCGGCTGGGCTTCCAGAGTGCCTCTTCCGTAAACATGGATCACTCCTTCAGCATCATTTGGAACTGCAAAGCAGACAGCGTAATCTTTATCGTCCTCCTGCATATTCCTTGTAGGTACTACAAGTGCCCAATGTGCGCACATAGAACCTGTCTGGTGGATCTTAGCTCCACGAACAATAATGCCATCTTTGTTTTTGTCAACTATATGAAGATACATGTCGGGATCTTTCTGTTGAGACGGCCTTAAAATCCTATCTCCCTTTACATCTGTCACTCCGCTGAAGACAACAAAATCATTCCTCTGCATCAATTTAACAAATTCCTGCAATCTCGGCCAGTATTCGGTACCGTGCTTCTGGTCGCAGTTATATGCTTCGATTCCGACTGCGTTGATAGCGTCCATGCCTGTGCATCTCATATAACACCCGCCGATATTCTGCGATAAAAATTTTAACATATGCACTTTAGTCATTAAATCTTCAGGACTGTTATAGAAACTCAGAAACCTGCAAACATCTTCATCAATTAGATTGGATTTGGTGGTAAGCAGCTTTTTCCCTTCCGGATCATTCTCCAGTTCGTATGTTTTTGCAACAGCAGCGGCCATATGCTTTAAAAGCGGATGTTCCGTCGGATTATCAAATTTTTCTCCAAGAATGTATGCTGTCGGTTTAAGCTCCTTTAAAGATTCATAATATTGTTCAGCCGTTTTGATAGCCATTTAGTCTCCTCCTTATATTGTGATTTTAAACAGTTAATTAAGAATTGTTTTTTGATTATTTCCCAATCCGTTAGGAAAAAGTAGGCTGGGATTCGCCTTTGACAAGAGATCCCCATGGACCAAGCAATCCACCATTAGCACAAAATCCTAACCGGACACCATTGATAATCCTTATTAATAAATCGGTACTTCCCTCTCTTCCAGTATACGCTTTAAATTCTTCAGTACCTGTTTTTTTACATTGCTGATATGTTTTAAGAGCGCCGCCTTGGCCCCTTTGACGTCTCCTGAGACCATGCAATCAAAGATCATCTGATGTTCTTGATCCGATGTTTCCATGGATTGGATGGGCAGGTAGTTGCCGCCGTATTTCAAGAGCAGAAGATCAAAAATCGTTTGAAGAACACGCAGTTGAGTCTTCCTTCCGGACAGCGATGCCAGAGTTAGATGAAATTCCGTGTTTTTAAAGAGTCTTTCTTTTAGAAATGACTCTCGCCCCGCCGACAAATGGGCATCCAAGGATTTTTTTAATATTTTGATCTTGGCTTTATCCAGATTTGCTATGGTTTCGGGCAGGAGTGAAGGTTCCAGAAGTTGACGCAACTGATAGATCTCCTCAATCTCGTCAAGGCTAAAAGGGGTCATGTAATAACCCCGATTGGGCTCATGACTAACAAAGCCCTCCATTTCCAGCCACTTAAGTGCCTGGATAATAGGTGTAAAGCTCATGTTTAGGCGCTCAGCCAGTTCCCGATAGGCGATCTTTTGTCCGGGGACAAGATCCTTATAATACAGCATACGACGAAGGCCTGTGTAGGCCTTCTGGCTATGATCGATATGTTGGTTTGCCCCATTGTCGGTTTTGTTTTTTGCCATATCCCCGTATCAAAATTAAAAATTGTTTTTTAAATTACATTTTTAATTAAATTTTTAATCTATTTTGTCAAGGCATTTTTTTATTTGGCCGCTAAACATAATGGCTGCCATTTGATAACATCTTGATATTGCAAGCTTATCGCTGTTCCCGTTTCTAATGTTTTTATCGATTGATTTTGTTATACGGCCATTTTTTTATTTCAAGGTTGACACATAGTCCCTCTTTTTTTATACTCGCACCTCATTAAAATTATTTAAAAAGGAAGCGTTTACCATGAGACTCCATGAATATGAAGCAGCGGATATCTTTTATAAGGAAGGAATCGCGGTCCCAAGAAGAGGTGTCGCGGAGACTACGGAAGGGGCCCTGGATATAGCTGATAGGATAGGGTTTCCTGTAATGCTTAAGGCACAGGTCCTTGTAGGCGGAAGAGGTCTCGCCGGCGGTATCAAAACAGCCACGACCATTGATGAATTGGAAGTTTTTTGCGGAGAGCTTTTTGACTCTGAAATAAAAGGACTTCCCGTAAAAAAGATAATGGTGTGCGGTAAAGCGGAAGTGATTAGAGAACTTTATGTAGGCATTACGGTTGATGGTTTTAACGGAAAGCCCGTAATCATTGTGAGCACCAAGGGGGGCGTCAGCATAGAGGAAACAGCCAGGACCAACCCTGAAAAAATTGTATCTTTTTATGTTGAGCCGGGCGCGGACTTGCATCCCTACCAGGCCAGGAATATGCTTAAAGGACTCGATATGTCCAAGCGCCTGCGTCTGGGATGTTCGGTTGTAATTGAGCGTCTTTATAAGATATTTAAATCGCATGAAGCGCTGATAGCTGAGATCAATCCCCTTGCCGTGCTTTCAAACAGCGGTGTAATGGCCCTGGACGCGGTCCTTGAGATCGATGATTCGGCTGTCTCTCGGATTCAATATTCCGGAACCGATCTAATAGGGCGTATCGAAAATCCGCTCGAACGTAAAGGTAAAGAGATCGGTGTCACATATGTGGATCTCGACGGAGATATAGGCCTTATCTCTTCAGGTGCAGGCCTTGGAATGGCGAGCATGGATATTATTGGACAACGTATGCGTCCTGCCAATTTTCTCGAGACCGGCGGAGGTATTACCGACAAACTCCTGTATAAATGCATGGAACTCCTTATGATGAAGGAAGGCCTTCGGGGGATATTTATCAATATATATGGAGGAATTAATCCCATCCATGAGGGGGCCAAAGGGGTTGTGCGATATATTCAGGAGCATAATGTAAAGATACCGATAGTGGCCAAGGCACTTGGTAATCGACAGGAGGAGACGTGGGAGATCTTCAAATCCGGAGGTGTCCATGTGGTCACGGAGGCGGCCACGGAAAAGGCCATTGATCGTCTGTTTGAATTATTGAGCAAATAAGGGGCATTGATATGAGTATTCTTCTTGATGAAAAAACGCGCGTTATTGTTCAGGGTATTACCGGAAAGATAGGAAGCGTCCAGACAAAGTGGATGCTCGATTATGATACGAATGTCGTGGGAGGAGTTACTCCCGGCAAGGGCGGTACCAAAGTGGAAGAACTCCCAGTATTCGACAGTGTTGAGGATGCTGTTCAGGAAACAGGCGCCAATGCCTCTGTGTTTTTTGTGCCGGCAGCATTTGTTCTGGATGCCTTTTATGAGACCATAGATGCAGGGATCAAGTTGATAGTGGTGGTCCCGGAACATATTCCGGTGCATGATGCCATGAAGATGCGCGATTATGCCATTCAAAACAACGTATTCGCCTTGGGACCCACCACCCCGGGAATCTTGGTTCCCGGCAAGGGCAAGATGGGCATTATGCCTGCATCACTTTTTGCGCCGGGCAGGGTGGGGATCATCTCACGAAGTGGGACCCTTTCTTATGAATTTGCCGGCATTCTGTCGGAAAAAAATGTGGGTCAAAGCACTGTTGTTGGGATGGGTGCCGATCCAGTGGTCCTTTCCAATCTGTCGAGCATCCTTCAAAAGTTTGAGGAAGATGATGACACCGATGCAGTGATCATCGTAGGAGAGGTCGGCGGTGAGCAGGAAGAGCGGGCTGCCGAGTTTGTTGAGAAACACATGACAAAACCCGTGGCCGCTTATATCGCGGGGAAATACTCCCCAAAGGACAAACGCATGGGTCATGCCGGCGCCATTATTCGAGGATCGGCGGGCACAGTGGAAGGCAAGCGCGACATCCTTCGCAAGGCCGGTGTGGAGATCCTCAACTCACCCATTGATGCGGCTGATTGGGCAGTGAGGCATAAATTACGCTGAGTGCAAGACGTTAGATAACAGCTTCGATATTGACGTAGAGAAATTTTCAAAAGGGCTAAATTGACAAAAATCGCCAAAATTTACCATTAGTCTTATGAAAATCGCACAATTCTATGATCATCACCAAATCCGTTTAGGACTGATTGAGGGCGAATCCCTCGTCCCTTTGGATTTTCATGGGGACATGATCGATTTCATAACCAACCACCCTGAATACGCAACAACTGCCGAATCCATTCCTCTGGAACATGTCCACTTTGCCCCGGTCGTCAGCAGGCCATCAAAGATCATAGCCCTTGGTCTCAATTACATGGATCATGTGATTGAGAGCAAGGGCCGTGTCCCCGGCACCCCCCTGATATTTGCCAAGTTCCCAAACAGTCTGATCGGACATGGCGAGCCGATCATATGGGATGATGCGGTTACAAAAAAAGTGGATTTTGAGGCGGAACTGGCCGTGGTGATGGGTCAAAAGACCGTTCACTGCCATGAATCCGATGCCATGCAAATGATTTTCGGCTATACATGCGCCAATGATGTGAGCGCCAGGGACCTGCAATTCGGTGACAAGCAATGGGTCAGGGGAAAATCCTTGGACACCTTTTGTCCATTGGGTCCATGGATTGTTCCCGGTAATGAAATCCCCGATCCACACGAATTGGCCATTACCTGCCGTTTAAACGGCATGACCATGCAGGCCGGCAATACCAACCAGATGATTTTCAAATTGCCTCAACTCATCAGCTTCCTCTCCAACCATTTCACACTCATGCCCGGTGACGTTATTCTGACCGGTACCCCCAGCGGAGTCGGTGCCTTTCGTGATCCTTCCATTTACATGAAGCATGGTGATGAGATCATTGTTGAGATTGAACACATCGGCCGCCTGATCAATAACTGCCTCATCATGAAATATTAGATCATGAAAAATCGATGTAGCCACCCCCTTGACAACCATCTATCAGAATGACACACTAAACACCATGGAAATGGAAAACATTGAATTAAAATACCTTCCGGAACTGGAAGCCCCCTTGCTTATCGCCGGATTCGAAGGATGGGGAAACGCATTGGAGGTCTCCCGGGGAATGATTAACTATCTTATCCAGAAACTCGAGGCCAAGGAATTCGGCAGGATCAAAGCAGAGCCTTTTTACAGTTTTGAATCAAAACGTCCCACCGTGGAGATTAAAGATGGGATCGTTAAAGGGATCGCGCATCCCAGTACTTTTTTGTATGTGATTGGAAAGGAACAGGCGGGGCGGGACCTGATCCTTCTAAAGGGTATCGAGCCAAGTATGCAATGGTTTCAATATACCGATTGCATCCTTTCTTTGTGTAAAAAATTGGGCGTTCAAACCCTTGTCAGCATCGGTGGGATGTACGATCATATCCTTCATACCGACACCATCATCTCCGTGGTGGCCTCGGATGAAAATCTCCTAGAATCATTGAAGGAAAAAAAGGCATATACCATTACCTATAAAGGCCTAAGTTCCATTCACTCCACCTTGCATGCCGAAGCCAAAAAACAGGGCTTTCGGTGCGTGGCCATGTATTGCCATTGTCCCTATTACCTTCAGGGCACAACGCATTTTGGATTATTATCCTATGCGGGGGATTTTTTAGCGGATTGGGCGGGATTTTCTTTGGACACGGATGATTTGGCCGTTTCTTGGAAAAGTATCAGCAAACAGATCCAGGACGAAATTGACAAGAATCCCGAACTACAAAACATGGTGAATGATATTCGCAAGGCCAAGATCCAGGGCGTTTTGGAATCGGCCCCAAAATACGATAATGTCATTCAACTGCAAGACTTTTTCAAACCCAGATAGATATTCTTTTCATACCCTCGAAAAGCTTTGTGGTAATATCACGCTTCATTGTCGGCCGTGTTATACCCTTTGTATTGACGTAATAAAAAGAAAAAGATGACGGCCGCGATCATAAGCAAAGAACCCATAATCAGCCACGCTAAATGGTAGGAACCTTTCATATCAAATATCCAACCGGCCAATGGGGCGCCTGTTATCGTGCCCAACATCATGATGCTATTGATGCATCCCACAATGGTCCCCATACGATTGCGGCCAAAGTATTTGATCACTAGGCCGGATAACATGGGGACGATACCGCCCCATCCGATACCATAGATGACAATAAATGTGATGATCAGCCAGGCATGATCCGCCGTTACAAACATAAAAGTTAGGGTTCCCAATCCGGTTAAGGCCAAGGCTAGGGTGGCGATCCTCATCTTGTCCATCCGATCCCCCATCCAACCAAAACCGATTCGACCCACGATCCCGATGAGCGGGACCGCGCTGATGATAAATCCCGATATGGACCGTTTCACCCCGATACTGCTAAAAAATGGCATGATGTGTGTTGCAATGGCGTTTACGGCCATGACATGAAATGAAAAGGCGATGGCTACCGTCCAAAAGACCCAGCTGCATAGTGCCTGTTTAGTGCTGAAATCCGGATCAACGGCTCTCTCTTTACCCATGGGTCGGGCGATCTGCTCGGAGGACGTTCCCTTCTTCGCACCATCGGGTAGATATCCGTATTTTTCAGGCCTATGGCGAAGAACAAGGGACAGGGGTAGGGGAATGGCAAAAACGCCGAACCCCACAATGACCATGGCCTGGCGCCACCCGAAGGTATCCACGAGGTAGGTCACAACCGGGATCAATAGGCCGCCCAACGAGACCCCGCTGGCCGTGATCCCCATGGCCAGCCCCTCGTTTCTCCTAAACCAGTTTGCCACCGCCGACATCAATAGACCCGTCGGCGCGGTGCTCATTCCCATACACACCAGACCAAACGCCACGTAAAACATGAACAACGACTGTATCCGGCTGAGCAAAAGAAGGCCCAATCCCGTCATGAAGGCCCCTCCAAACAGCACTCTTCTAGGACCCCATCGATCCATGATCATGCCTGAGATGGGGACCAACAATCCAGCCTCAAAACCGCGCAAAGACGCGGCGAATGATACCTGCGTATAACTCCAGCCCATCTCATTGGCAATGGGTGTAAAGATAGTGGTAAAGCCCATGTAGATGGTTCCACTGAAGTACATGGAGATCATCACACAGGCCATTACCATATACCAACCGTAAAACACGATCCGTCTCCTCCAAATAGATTAAAATGGTGGTAAAAATTCCCGTTTATTTCCCACAGAAAAGAACATCATTTGTTTTTCCTAACCCTCTCCCACCAGAGACTGTAAAGTAATGGGTTTTTAGTGTGATTGGTCATTTCGACTGAAAGGAGAAATCTTTCAACATCGAATGGTTATCAAATACGATTTTTCGGCTCTCGCCACGAAATGACATTACGACAAAACCCTGGAGGGGAGGGGATATTCCTGGATAATCGCTCATTAAATTGGAATACTTTTCCATATTGACAAGATTTTCATCAGGTTCTCACCACTTCCGCCATCCAGGACAAAACCCCTTGGATGGTTTTTCGCCAAACGCCGAAAGGAATTATCCTGGATGTTAATGTCCATGAATATGGCCCCGGGATTCCGTGAAACCAGACCTCCGATCTGCATGGGCAGGTTGGTGGCCCCAGCCGTACCCACCACCATAAGCAGATCGGTCCTTCCGGCCCAATGCAGCGCACTTTCCGCACGGAAATATTGTTCATCATAATATTCATCAAACCATAACACATGGGGACGAGCAATACTTTGACATACAGGACATCTTAATAGTTCTTTCTCCTCTTCAGTGACCGGCTCATTTTTTTCTTTGTTTCCAATACGGTCGGGGAAAGGGAACAGTTGCCGGGAACAGTCTTTGCCACAACGTAGCACATGGAGATTGCCATGTATCTGAAAGGTTCGTCCTTCGGTATTACCCGCCTTTAGGTGAAGGCCATCCACATTTTGGGTGATCAAGCGAAAATGATCTTCAAAGATCCTTTCCATCTCGGCAATGGCCATATGACCCGCATTCGGCTTCGCGTTTTTACAGACTGTTCGGCGATAAAGATACCAGGCCCAAACCTCCCATGGATCTCTTGAAAACATGGCATATGTGGCCATTTCTTCTGGTCGATATTCCCTTGAACCCACCGTCCAATAACCTTCCGGCCCCCGAAAGGTGGGAATGCCGCTTTCAGCCGAAATACCCGCCCCGGTTAAAACCGTCAAGCGCCCATTGATATCCCTGAAATGCCTTAATGTGTCTTCCAGTTTTATCGGTTTATTCATTATCTAGCCCCTGGTCGAGCCTTAATATCCTCCTCAAAGCAGAGGAATGTTCAAGCTATCATAACTGTTTTTCGGCATCAAATATGGATCGGGTATCCGGATCGATTTTTCCATAAATGATGAATATGAGGATCTCCTCAAGGAAGGCGATCATATATAAGATAATGATGATCATCGCCAAAAAAGTGGTATCAAAAAGGAATGACGAAACAAACAAAAAATAGACCATCACCGCGCTGACCCGGAGAAGGGCCGTGTGCATCAAAAGAGGTTTTTTACATCTGATGGCGGAGATCACAAATGAAAGGGCAAGCTCTCCGAAGAATACCATCAAGAGGGTAAAATTCGTCCTGATCACGTCGGGAAACAGTTTATACAGGAAGTAGGCCGTAGAGAGGTAAAAAAGGAGATCCGCCACCGAATCCAGGGTCTTTCCCAGATCAGTGGCTTGATTTAATCGCCTCGCGATCTTGCCGTCAAAGTAGTCCGTTGCCCCGATCAAGGCGTAGGAAATGAACATCGTTAATCGTAATTCGAGAAATAATATAAGAAACAAAAAGGGTAAGAGTATGATCCTTGATAGGGATAATGTATTAGGTATGGAAATTATTGGCATGATTTTACACCCTACTCCAAAGTCCTTCCCATACACAAGGATATTTTTCTCTATGTCTCAGCCAGGTATCAGTTGTGTCCAGTCAAGCTTTTACAGTAGATTCATAAGATATGGCTTCCAATGGCCCGCGGGGGTTAGTTTTCAAATGATTTTTATTCCTTTTCGCCCATCAGATAATCAAGAACCGCAGGCCAGTCCGGAAATCGATCGGAACCAAAAAGGATCAGCTCCCCTGTAAAATGGTCTGCTCCATTCTTCGCGCGGTCGTCTATCAGGTAATCACCCAGGTTCAGGTCCTTGTGATGGGTCAGTATCAGCCGCTTGTATGCAAGATCACCCAGGTGTTTTTTCACCCAGAGGAGCTTGTCCATCCAGGCGGAAGGGTTTTCCCAGGGAGCCGTGGACAGGATATAGGTATCAAACCTAGTGCACAAACTTTCATAGGCTTTGACAGCCCCTTCAATAGGGTCCATGAAATAAAAGATCCCGGGGGCCTCATCCAGGCGGCCTTCATATGCCTGCCTTGTCTCCTGATCCAGACGATCCACACCGCTTGAAAAATCCACCAGGACATTGTCCATATCCACGTATAATACTTTTTGCATCAACCCCCCCACAAACATGAAAAAGGAGAATTCCAATCCCCCGAATCTTGATCATTCATCATATTCGCGTCCAGAATAAATGGCATTTGGCTTTTGGGTGGTGAACTTGAAAGGAGATCCTCGTGCCCCCAAAAACCGTTTTTTGACAAGCCCGCATCCATAAGCTCATTTAAGGATGATGCCCATCTATTTTTCCGGCGGTGCTTTTGATAAAAGCTCATCAATATTCAGGGGATAGAGCGGCTTGCAGATGATCTCATTCACACGAAGCCTCTTCATGTTCCGGGAAGAGGACGCCTGCATGACCAACGCGGTGTCCGCCCCGCGGCCGGTTCCGGCAATGGCGATGATTTTTTCTCCTTTTGAAAGGAGACCCGCATCCGTCGCCATCATCACGATCTCAAAACAGACCTTTACGCCTTGGCAAAAGCAGCGCAAAAGATTGGCCATTAATGTCGGAATATTCGACTCGTAGAGTTGATCCGTGTGGAACAACATGGTCCCGAAGTGGACCTCATGACCCGCGTCTCTCATCTCTTTGACCAACTCCCATGGGAACGGATTGACATCTTTGCGAAAGTCATACTGATGTGGTATCACGATTAATCGGGTTCCGCTGTCCTTAAAAAAATCCATGGCCAGCCTTGCCGTGGCGCCGGTTGTGGACGCCATCACGATCCTTTGAATACCTGAGTCATTCAACCTTTCCTTGACCGCTTGAAATGTGATCTCGGTATTCTGAGACCCAATATCTTCAAAATAAACGATCTTGCTTTCCATTTTTATCTCCTTTATTTTTCGGTTATCAACGCATGAAAAGATGACAACAATGTCTCTCAGTTTCTTAACCCTATGATATTCGGTTTCATTAGGTGTGCGAAGGGGTAAGGATGTTTGTATCTAGTTCTTTTCGGGGATTTCCAATCCATCCAACGCCTTGATGATACGGTCGAATCCAAGGGCCTGCTTTGCCTTACCGCCCATGGCCACGATAAAATGAGGTTTGAATAACCTTATCCGATCTTCTAAAAATACGGGACGGTTTTTGAAACCTTAAGAATTTCTCCATACCATGGTTGGAATGGTCGATGGTAAAAATGGCCCGTGGATCAAAAGGGTTGCAAATGACCCGTAACCCTCCTGTTTTTCAGGTATCCTTATTCTGCGTTTTCTCCACAATCTGCCGTTTTAATAGATAATGATGCCATGGCCGAAGCGTTTGGCCCGTTCATGCGTCTTTCGTACAGCTTGCCCAAGAACTGCCTCGGCGAATCTTATATCGGGATCATCCAATTTTTCGGTTCTATTATTTAAAGGGATTTATTGGAAATTAAGCCGAACCTTTCCAGTTCCTGTATTTTACCAACTCCTCCCCAAATGCATTGATGATCGTTGTGAATACAGCCATATCATCTAGGTAACCTATCAGAGGGAAGATATCAGGGATAATGTCCATTGGTATGATAAAATAGATCAATCCGCCACCGATGATTCCCAGGTTGACAGGGTGAAGCTTATACCGGCCTCTTACGGCGTCTTTAAAGAGAGAATAAAGATCCTGCACATCCTGCCAAAGTCCTTTTAATGCTCCAGATGCCTTTTTCATTTTTTTTGAAAAAGACCCGTCGTCCACATACTCATCAAAACTTCTGCCCTTTGAAAAGCGAAGTATCCTGTCGTAATTTTGCCTTTGCTCAGGATCGGAGAGGATGCCGTATGCGATATTCATCGTCTTGGTGATCTCTTCAGCCTTTTCTTTGCGGTGGGGATTTTTATCAGGATGCCACTCCTTAAGTTTTTCCCGATAGGCCCGCTTGATTTCATCCGGCCCTGCCTTTGGGTCGATGTTCAGTAATTCGTAATAATTCATGTTTTATCCAGTTCATTCCGGCCTTAATTATTTTAGATTTTTCTCCCTTCTCAATTCTCACTCGAATCCTGGAATCCTAATCGTCGCTTAACTGCTCTGGGGATGTTCTATGACATAGAAACGACAACCATCGAATTCTTTTGATATCACTTTATCACCGACAGGATAAACTCATCGATCAAGCGGATGGCCCTTGCCTGGTCTGTTTCATGGATGGAAAAATGACCCGCGCCCTCAAAGGAGTACAAAGCGCATTGATTTCCCGCCTCCTGCATCCTTCGTGAAAACACCTCTATGGAATCATACGGCACAATCTCATCGGCCGTCCCCTGAATCATGCACATGGGTGGCAGGCCGCCCTTTACGTGATGAAAGGGGGACAGGTCTTCTGGCTTCGTCTTTCCCTGCAGTAGTGTGATAAAATGATTATCCATCGCGGGATTGACTGGAGCGGTATGTAGTGCGAGGGCCTGCGGCATTGCGCTGGAATCCATATTATCGCCGGGATCATCAAATCCCGGAATCATGGCTGTGCAGAGGGCAAGGTGTCCACCGGCGGATATCCCTCCTGCCAATATCATACCGGGATCGATACCCAGTTCACCCGAATGCTCTCTGGTCCATCTGATAGCGGATTTGGCGTCCGAAACCGCATCCGCCGGAGAATCCCCGCCTATTGATGAAAGCCGGTATTCAAAGGATATGGCCACAACACCCAACTTGGAGATGTGATAACACAAATCGTATCCCCATTCAGGCTCTCCCATGGCCCACCCGCCTGGATGGAAAAACAGATATCCCGGAATCCTTTCGGATATGTTGATACCCTTTGAAAAAAAAACATGCGCTGTCAGCCCTCTTCCTGCAATATTTTTATACACCTTGACTTTATCCGGTTTGTGTTTTGAAGGTGGCGGCCCCATAGGAGGTAATGTGGTTTCAGTCATGTTTATATTCCTTCCATTCATCCTCTAGCCTAAATGGTTGCGTTATGAATTGATTTGGTTCTTCTTCTAATGGGAAGAAGGGACTGAGGAGTCAAGGGTTCAAGGGTTTTTCTTCCAACAATTTTATCAATGCCTTAAGCATTTCACTCGAATCCATGAATCCCAGAACCTTTGGCCGTTCTTTGTTAGTCATTTCCCACAACATTTTTTATACTTCTTTCCGCTTCCGCATGGGCACGGCTCGTTACGGCCGATCTTTTTCTCGACTGTCACCGTTTTGGGGGTATTCAATAATATCTCCAAATCCGTAAGGTCTTCTTCTTTGTCTTCATCCAATTCAATTTCATGCTCCCAGCCATGTTCCTTAAATATAGCGGCGACTTCTTTCATCCGCTTTTTTGTTTTTACATGAACAACAACCGGGTTCTTTTTCGTGCCTAACTTTGCTTCCTTTTTACCATCATATATTTTTTCCATTTAATCACCATTAAAAAAATCAGGGGAATCTGAGCTGTCGGCCCTTTTCGCCTGATTCCTTTCTTCTCTCTTCTACCTTTCAATAATTTACTCCTAAAATCAAATCTATAACTTCAGTTTGACATATTACTACCCCCTTGAAAAGATGGAATTTGTTGAACGCTTACAAAGCTTAAAATCAGACCGATGGGCGTCTTTTTCGGGGAAGGGCATGGAATCCATTGGGAGGCTATTGATGAAGACATTTCAAATGAGGATGAATTCAAGTTGCAAGTCTATCATTGGTGTATGTCAAATGCTTCATCGCTATTGTTCTTCATATTCAGCTAATCGCCCCCCACCTAGAAAACGGAAGATAGGGCCATCGGGGCATAGGGTCAGAATATTACCGGGATTAAGTGGCGCCTGGGTTTCAATCGGAAGGCCGTCAAGGGAAATCATATTTCGGCCAGTCATGTCCTTCACCCAATATCGGCCTTGGCTGAAAAAAAATTGGGCATGGTGATCCCGGATCTCCGGGTGATCAAGGTTAAACTCACACTCCGGGGCTCTCCCAATGGTAATGGGGAGTTCCCTAAAAGAGCGGAGGGTCGGGCCGTATTGAATTACAAGGGGCATCTGGATCTTTGATATGGGCACCTCAACAGTGCCTCCCAATTCAACCTTTGGCTTCGCCCCGGTATCAGGGGGTGACATTTTTGGGGGTTGGGATTGATCGGCCCCAATCCGTGTTAAAAAGCTTACCTTCGGCCCACCTTCAGCGAATGTTATGACATCCCCGGATTTTAGGAAGGTATCCGTCACTCGTTTGCCGTTAACAAATGTACCGTTGGTGCTGGAATCAATAATCCTATAACGGTTGCCTTCTCTAACGATCCGGGCGTGATTTCTTGAAACAATGGCAAAATCAACCGGAAACAGAACCTGGCAATGCGGGAGGCGCCCAATAGATATCTCCGGATCAAAAAGTTCTTGGATCTCGCCTTTTAAAGGCCCCTCTATATGAACAAGTTGGACAACAATATTTGGTAATTGTGTCGTCATAGCTCAAGTGCGATAAATTATTGTTTATCTTCCTCCATCTTACTTCGCTTGATACTTTCTAGACGTTCAATCAGTATCCGGACCTTTTTAAGACTTTGCGCCACATCTTTATATTCAGGATTCATTTGATATACAAGGTCCCATTCTTCAAAAGCCTTCGTCAGTTCTTCATCCGTGAAATGAACCAGGCCCTTTTTATAATGAACATCCATATAGGTTTCTTCGCTCTTTGCAATGAACTCCTCACACTTATCACATTCTTTATTATATTGAAGTGAGCGTTGGAACTCATCCCGCGCAGCCAAGTAATCTTCTTTTCCAAAATAGATTAATCCTTGTTGGAAGTGGGATGCTGAGAGATATTCCAGTGAAACAGAATCGTCTGGACATTTTTCAAGCGTCTTATTAAATGCAATAATGGCATTGTCAAATTTCTTCTCTTCAAAAAGTTCAAGGCCAAGATCTCGATATCTGGCCGCTTCCTCAAAATCAGCATGTTGAACCTGAGTTTCTTCCGGTGTGACTGTTGGCGCCCCTGTCAGGAGTTCTTTTGTTTTGGTTTCATCCGCCCCCGCTGTCTTTTCCATAAAGGGCATACCGATAATTTCAGGGACTTTTATCTCCTGACCAACCTTCAAACTGGTGTCTTCAGACAATTGATTATATTGTGCGAGAAGGGAAAAATTGTTGTAATCTCCATAATAACGCAATGCCAGTTTTGAAAGGCTTTCGTTAGGTTGAACGATGTGAACAATGGCTTTTTGAATATTGATCACATTAGTGAGCTCCCCCTCTGAAGCATCACCGGACAAAGTAATCTGTTCATCGGTGCTCTTAAAAAAAGGGATACCATCGATAATGGGAATCTTCACCTCCTGTCCGGGTCGAATCTTTGTCGCGTCCTCCATCTGATTATACTCGGCGATAACCTGGAATTTTTTGGTATCACCGTAGTATTCTTTTGCCAGCACGGAAATGGTTTCATCGGTTTGGATAGTACGGGCCAAATAGCCTTTTATCTCCAACTCATACAATCTCTGCTCTTTAAGTATCCTCAGGGCGTCTGGATGATCCGGATTATACCGAAGGGCGGTTAGAAATGCCCGCCGTGCTCGGCTATACTCACCTTTTTGGTAAAATTCCAAACCGAGCTGATAATGCTCTTCCGATCGATTCTGAAGTATTGTCTGGAGTCGTATGATATTCTCATTCGCGGTCGGATTCTGCATATCCACCGTCAAGGCCAAACGGTATTGCTCGACCGCCGCCGTCAGATCCCCCATGTCTTCGAATTCACGGGCCTTTGCGACATACCACCCCGCAAGATCTGATGTAGATAAAGCCTTTGGGGCAGGGGCAGGTGGGGGGGTCTGCGCACACCCGACAAACAATGCGGCCGAATAAAGGATCGCGATAATTCCCGCCATTCGTCCCATATTCTATTTACTCCAATGACATTTGATGAAAAGTGATCAAGGTTGAAAGAAACAAATTCATGTCTTCAGTCAGGATCTGATCTCTTCTGAGTGATAGAGGATCGACAAAAAAGGCATTTCCCCCTCGTTTGACGGTCATGGCCACTGTATACCCTGCCTGCCTTGAACATTCCATGGCCCTTTGATCATATTTGCCAAAGGGGTATGCCAGAAGGAAGGTGTCCTGCCCCAATTTTTGATCAATGATCTCTTTTGATCCACTCAGTTCCCTTTTGATCCTGGCCAAAAAATCGTGATCCGTTTCTCCTTCCATTTTCAATGTCAAGTCCGCGTGGGTCATGGTATGCGATCCTATGGTAAAGCCGCTTGCCTTCATCTCCCGAAGCTGTTCCCATGTGATGGCTGAATCGGAAACACCTATATAATCCGTATAGATAAACAGGGTTGCCGTGAAACCATATGTCTTCAGGATAGGATAGGCAATCTCATAAACAGATCGAAAACCATCGTCCATGGTGATCATCACGGACTTTTTAGGAATGGCATAACGATATTCTAAAAAGGCTAGAAGATCATCCGGTGTGATTACATGATAACCGTTCTCTTTTAGATATCTCATCTGTTGATCAAAGATACGATCGGCAATACATAGATGAGAACTGCAATCACCGGAGAAACGGTGATAAGTGAGTACAGGGACAATCTGATAACCGTTTGCGCTTAGTCCACCCTTGTTCTTGTCCTTAAGTGGAATGGTGATCAATTGACCTTCTAAAAAAGGCTGATCAGGATTGGCTTCCTCGATCTTCCAGGAGCTTTTTTTGTCTCCTAAAAATCTTTCAGCCAGGTGTTGCGGGGTTTCCGATCCATCAAGCCTGTATAAGACGTAGTCTTCCGATTGATAAATAGCCGTTTTCGTAGGTTGCTTCACTGAAGTGATAGTCGGGGCGCAAGAAGAAAGCAAGCACAGCCAACATATCCATATAAAAATCGAAGCCATCAAATGTATAAAACGCATAAAATCCTGCTTATCCGTGTTGAATGATACAATGACCATATATGGTTTTCTTGAGTGGAATCTTGAAGACCTCCAACCCTTACAAAGTGTTCAGATTTAAACATAAGCGCCGGATGATGTCAATCATGTGAACGTACTCGTGATTCGATCGGGTGGCAATCCGTTTTGTGCCAGGACGGTTATGATAGAAGTTGGATCAAAAAAATAAGCAGATAAACAAACACGCCAAAGTAGAATTTGCCTGCAATTTCATACCCTTATTTCCTTGACAAGCCATACCTGTCATAGTACCTTGAAACCCGACTGATGGACCCTCGCTGAAAAAATAAATGCACAATATGATTAATCGATATGGACAGACCCTTCCATAGTCAAGACATCGAATAGATTGCGGGGTGGTCCATATAACCTATTGGTCGTAAATCAATATAAGACCTATACAATATTATTATCTAATACCATTTTAAGTCCAAAAAGCACAATGAATCAGGGTGTTCCATATCTGGAGGTGGAATGGCTACCATGACAACAGGAAACGACAAACAAAACCCAACGAGTATACTGGGGACATTTTCAAAGAGATTGTTAAAGATTGAGTTCATTCGCCGCAACCGTAAAGGACTTATCATCTTTCTTACCCTCTGGCTGGCTGCAAATATCGGTGCCTATTTATTATATCGCCACACCTTCAAGACAACAAATGAAACATTTTTCCAGCAAGGCGCCTTAATAGCACAAGATCTGGCACTGAAAAGCGGAGCCTTAATATTAGATAAGGAATTTCTTTCACTGCACATGCTTATCAAAGAACTCAAAAATATAAAGGCGCTAAAATTAGCCGCCGTATTGGATCATAATGACATGATCCTAACCCATACGGATACGGAGATGATCAATAAAAAATTTGAAATCTCATCCCGACAAGCGCCCATGGATAACATTAAAGATACCAGAATAGAGGCAGGCGTTTTATCGGATGCATCGGAAATTTTTAGTTTCATAAACAAGATCGTTTTTTCAAACGTCGAGATCGGGAAAGTTTATGTGGCACTTTCCGCCGCTCCTCTTTATAGCGAGCTGAACCGGTTCAAATATATCTATATAGGTTGGTGCGTAATCGCTATGGTTTTGATGGTTGCCGTTTTGATCTGGTTAAATCGAACGGCTAAGGCCAAAACCGCAAAACTTCTAAAAGAGTATGAAAACATGGACCAGGTCGGCCCGTATGTTTTACTGAAAAAAGTGGCCAAAGGGGGAATGGCTGAATTATTTTTAGCTGATTATGTAGGCGAAGACGGCTTTCGTAAAAAAGTAGCCGTAAAAAGGATTTTGCCCCATCTCGCGGAAAATATGGACTTTATTCAAATGTTTACGCGTGAGGCCAGGTTGGCCGCACTACTCCATCATCCCAATATTGTTCAAATTCTTGATTATAGACGAATCAACAATGCCTATCTGATCGCCATGGAATATATTGAAGGAAAAAATCTGGGAGAAATTCTCTCAACGCTAAAACATGGCATACCTCATGAATTGTCGGGATTCATCATCTCCGAGATCTGTAAGGGTCTGGATTATTCCCATAATAAGCGTGACGACATGACCGGTGAACCACTCCATATCGTACATAGAGATATCAGCCCACAAAACATGTTGATATCATTTCGCGGTGAAGTAAAAATAAGTGACTTTGGGATCTCTAAGGCAATATCAGAACCGAGTCTAACCCAGGTTGGCGTTATAAAGGGAAAGATGTCTTATCTATCTCCGGAGCAGGCCCTGGGAGAGTCAGTGGATGCCAGGGCGGATATATACGCATTGGGCCTTGTATTTTATGAGATATTGACCGGTAGGCGTGTATATCAATTTGAAAGCGATATTGAGGCGATTCGCTCTATTCCGAAAATGGTCATTCAACCTGTTATACAGAAGCAACCGGACATTCCTCAAGAATTAAACGATGTTGTCATGAAATGTCTGGAGAAGGATAAAGATCTAAGGTTTCAAAGCGCTTCGGAAATTTATAAAGAACTGGTTAGGTTGAAAAAAAGACTTAAAATAAACGTGGATAGCTCCGACCTTATGGATTTTATGAAAAAACATTTTCAAGAAGATAGCCATTTCTCAAACCCTCTCTAATCTTTAAAGGAAACAACACAATATGAACCAGAAAATCTTTTCTGGAAAGACCGATATCGGACGGAAGCGCTCGAACAATGAAGATCAATTCATTATTCACCCTAAGCTCGAATTTTGTGTTGCAGCCGATGGGATGGGGGGTGCCGCGGCAGGTGAAATAGCCAGTTCCATTTTTGTTGAGACGGCTCTGGAGGTGTTTAAAGACCCTTTCAAACGATCTGAAAATGAAGTCCTCTTCCATGTTAAAAAGGCTTTTAGCCTTGCGAATGAAAAAATCCTGGCACATATCAACAAAAATCCGAACCATGAAGGAATGGGTTGTACCGCGGAATTACTAGCCTTTTATGATGATGGTTTTGTCCTGGGTCATGTGGGAGACAGTCGTACATATCTCCTCAGAGGAAATCATTTGCGACAGATCACGCAAGATCATACGCTTGTTCAGCAACAAGTAGAAGAAAGTATTATCTCACCAGACAGGGCAAAAAACCACCCGCTTCGCAATGTCATTCTACGCGCCCTGGGTCAAAAACGGGAGCTTGCCGTAGACCTCTTACGCGGCAAGATATTTTCTAGAGATCTGTTTTTACTTTGTTCAGATGGTTTGACGGACATGGTCGGGGATGATCAAATTGAGGAATTGCTTCTTTCCAACTTGGATATCGAAACAAAAGCAAAAAAATTGGTCGAAACGGCAAATAACGCGGGAGGGGCTGATAATATAACGGCTGTGCTGGTTACCATTCAGTAAAAAAAATCTTTCGCGCTGCCCCAAATTTATACATCGGGATCATTCCTGAAAATTTGATATCTTTGGATAAAAGCTATACAACCTGAGCACTCAGATCCTCTGATCCCTTTCCAATCCAAAGTATTCCAACAAGAACCCTGCCAAGTTACTTACATCGTCAAGCCTGAATCGTGGCACTTGAAGATCCAGGTCTGCATCTGAAACCATTGCGATCAAGCTTTTATCCTTGGTGGAGATGGGCTCTTTATGAACTTGGGGTCGAAATATCTCTACTTTGAGCTGCTTTCCGTATTTATATCCTTCTATCAAGACAATATCTTTATCCGGGAAAAAAGAGAGAAGCTCATCCGGGGATAAATCATGATCCGTGTCCATGACGATACCAATTTGATGGGCCGTGGCGATAATAGCGGTTTCGGCGCCTGCGTGTTTGTGCCGCCAACTATCTTTCCCCGGTGAATCCATTTCAATATCATGAAGGTGATGTTTGATAGTACCCACATGGAGTCCTACCTTTATCAATTCCGGGATCAATTTTTCGATCAATGTGGTCTTACCAGAGCCTGATTTCCCTACAATAGAAACCATTACCGGCTTTTTTACCGGGTTTATGGAGTCGTTCTTGGAGTGCGTAAAAAGAGCATTAAAAATCCGATCATCCACCTCAAGACATTCCTTTTTTAAACGCGTATATTTCTCAAGGAGTTTTTTACCTTCCGTTGTGAGATGGGAACCCAGCTTTCTATCCGTCTTAACAATCGTCATATTCAAGGCCTTTTCCGTTGCCTTGACTTTGCCCCAAACCGCTTTATAGGACATCTTCATTATCTTGGCGGTCTGGTTCAGCGATCCGGTTCTTTCAATGGTCTCCAGGATCTCCTGACGGCCCTCACCCATGATGATATGATCATCGTCATCTACAAGCCATTGCTTTGATTGCAATCGTAATGCTGCCATCTTATCCGACCTCCATCCAAAGTTGACCGCTGTGAGACGGGTCATAGCCCCCTAATTGAGTGACCCGCGTTTTAAATGATTTTGATTGAATAATATCCATGATTGTTTGAATATTTGGTGTATTAACGAGGGGAGATGGAATAATGAGATCATATTGTTCCTGTACAACGGGGATAAAATCAAGGCCCAAGGCCTGGGCTGCGGCAAAGATTCCCATCCCGCAATCCGCCGCCCCGCTCAAGACATCAACAGCCACGGCCATGTGGGTAAACTCTTCGTTATTGTATCCGTTTATCGATTCAGGCTTTATGGCCTTCTGGTTTAAACGATAATCCAAGAGGATACGGGTGCCTGATCCGGCTTGTCGATTCACGAAAGTAATGTCCTCGCGTTCAAGGTCATTCAAGTCTTTGATGCTCTTGGGATTGCCCTTGCCGACCATCAGGCCCTGATCTCGAAGGACCAGGTGGAAGACGTGCACTGGGAGGCCTTTGAGGTACTGTTTGATATAGGAGATATTATATTCTTGGGTCTTCGTATCCAAGAGATGGGCTCCGGCCATGTGAGAGGTCTTTTTACGAAGGGCTATGAGCCCACCCAGGCTACCTACATTGCCTGATGAAATACGAATATTGTGACCCCTCCGTCGGATTTCATCCCCAAGCAAATCAATGGTCATATCATGGCTTCCGATGATCACCATGGTGTTTCGAATTTCATCCTCATCCACCAGGAGTTCCGCATCAATGACTTCTGTTTGGGCAATACCTTCTGAAAGGGCGGGGATGCGAATGATACCTTCCGCTCGCGTCAAGGTCGTAATAGATCCGGCGGCACGTGGAAGAGGTGTTGCAATAGCTCTCCCATCCACCTCTCCAATGTTTACCCGGATGAATTCTTCAGTCCCGAGTTTGGAAGGAATGTCCCTGGACGGTTGAACCTGAATGGTCTTGGGCTTCGGTACTGGCTGACCTTGGAGGCTGTAAAGAATGGGCTTAACAAATTGCTCAAAGGATAATGTGGCGGATACCGTGTATCCGGGAATACCCACAACAGGTTTATCCTTTATCACACCCAAAATAATGGGTTTACCGGGCATCATCGCCACGCCATGAACCAGCACCGTCCCCATCTCTTCGATGATGTTGGCCGTATAATCCTTGCTTCCCGCTGATGACCCCGCATTGATCATAATCAGATCCGCATCCGATGACACGGCCTCCATAATGGAAGTGCGAATCTCATTCTCGGAATCGGGCACAATATCGAATACAATTGGGATACCATGACATTCGGTGATGAGTCCGGACAGGATGACGGAGTTGAACTCAATAATCTGATTTTTTGGTAATTGGTTCGGATCTCGTATATTCTTGAAATAAATAAGTTCCGACCCGGTGGGGATGATGGCTACCTTGGGTTTAGCCCAAACCTGAAGTGTAAAGACCCCGCTCGCTATCAATGCCCCCAGGTCATACGGCCGGATTCTATGGTTTTGAGGAAAAAGGAGTTGGGTGGCGACGATATCTTCTCCCACCTTTCGGATATGCTGCCAAGGATAAGCCGGAGAACGAATCTCAATGAAATGGTCATCGATTTGATGAACCTTTTCTATCATGATGACGGCATTGTAACCTTCGGGAATAGCCTGCCCTGTATTGATCCATAGAGCGTTTGCGTCGATTTGAAGAGACATCGGTTCTTTTTCGCTGATTCCAAAAGTCTCTTCCGCCCGCACAACAATACCATCCATGGCTGCTGAATGATAAGAAGGTGCGGATATCCTTGCAAATACAGGTTCCGCCGTAACGCGTCCCAAAGCTTCTTCAACGGAGATCCCTTCGGGCAGGGTCTTTTTATCTTGCCCAAATCGGGAAATAAATATTTCTTGAGCCTCTTCAAGGCTCTTCATGGCCAAATATACATGTCTTTTCAATAAAAAATTCTCCTTATACCCTGTCAAATACCATTACTTTCACATGTTGTCCCTGGTACAGACCTTCTGTGTTGCGATCGATTTTTATCAATCCATGGGCCTCCACGAGCGTGGATATCAGTCCGGATTTACCGAAAATAGGTTCTGCAATAAGTCGCTCCTGCTTTTCAATCAATCGAACACGGACATAATCATCCCGGCCGCTTGCCGATTCGAGATTCCGGCTCAGTTCAGCGTCGACCTCAAATAACGCCTCCTTGGTCATATCTTTTTTACCTGATAATCGGGCCAGGAAAGGGGATAAAAAGACCTCGGCCACCACCATGGCGGATGCCACATGTCCTGGCAAACCGAATACGGCCTTTTGACCGATCCTTGCGATTATGGTAGGCTTGCCGGGACTGATGGATATGCCATGGACAAGCAGTTCCATTTTATCAAAGGATTCAAATACCTTCAAGGTCATGTCTCTTGTACCCACGGAACTCCCGCCTGATATCCAAACCGTGTCCGCTATGTGTAAACCATTTTCGACCAGTTGCCTGAGTTTTTTAAAATCATCCCTGCACAGTCCGAGCATAATGGGCTCGGCCCTTTGCTGCAGGCAAAAGGCATTCAAAGTGTAAGAATTGATATCCCTGATTTGACCTGGCAATGGCCTTTGATCAATAGGGACAACCTCATCTCCTGTTGATATGATGGCGACTCGAGGTTGTTTAAATACAGAAATTTCAGTTATCCCAAGACCCGCTAGAATCCCAACATCCTGAGATCTTATGGAGTGGTGACTTCGCAATACCACTGTTCCGGCCTTGTAATCATCATCGAATCTCAGCACATTTTCCAACGGCGATACAGCACGGCCGACCTCAATATTCCTTTCATCTAGGGAATGACAATATTCCAGCATGACAACCCCATCAGCTCCTTGAGGCAACATACCGCCGGTGGAGATGCGAACGGCCTGTCCCGGTCTGACTGAGACATTCGAGGGTTGCCCCATAAGAACTTCACCCACAACTTCAAGTAAGACCGGTAGACTCTCGGTGGCTCCGAAAGTATCTCTAGCCTGAACAGCATATCCGTCCATGGATGATCGGGGAAACCCGGGAAGGTCTTCCGGGGCTATTATGTCCTTGTTTAGGATTCGATATAGGGCCTTATCGATTGAAAGGACTTCATCCTCGGTCGGATGAAAATCTTTGAGGATTTGAAAGACCTCCTCGGAAGTTTTGACTTTAAAGAACACTGCTTTCTACCTTTTTATTGTAAGCAAGAGAGCTTTATGGTTTTTGAATGATTATCTGAAAATAAATGCCTTGTGTCAAATACGGCCTAACATAGATTTTGATATTAAGCAATCATGATTTTAATAAGATAGGGCATTTTGGGTCGATCAAATCGTTCGAGGATGAGAATCATTTTTGTCGAAAAAAGGTTTCCTGGGGTACGGGGATCTCTTCTCAAGTTCGCCGCCCAAAAACCGAATTCAATCTTTTTTGGACGCCATGGATCATGCTAACTTCTCGGAAAACGTTTATATCCAAAAAATCGGAGTTGTTTTATTCATTGTATTTTCAAAAAAACGTATTAGGTTATCGTCCAATATCTCCATATTATGATTTCCTCGCAAGGTTTTTTAAATCTGTTTTATCTCTCATCATGAGGATAATGAATGCGGTACATTCATTTTTTAACCATCACGGTTGGTGTCTTATCCATTATCTACTCTTATATTGGTTGGCGTCTAATCTCTCCGGCTATGATGAATCCTGTATGGAAAAGGATTGCATGGGCAACCATCCCCTTTTTCATATTCATGCCGTTTGTCCCGTTTTTCTTTCGATTCCGGGGGATTGAAAATAATTGGACGGATCTGCTTTCTTGGATCGCCTACCTGAGTCTCGGTTTTTTCTCCATACTTTTTACTCTTCTCATCGCACGTGATTCCATATGGCTGGTTATCTTTTTGGGCAAAAAAATATTATCACTTTTCTCATTTTCTCATCTCTCGAATCCTATGTTGGGCGGCACCGTAGATCCCGTTAAGCGTCAATTCATGGTGCATATAATCAACTCGGGCATTATGGGTCTGGCCGTGTTATTGACCATTTATGGTTTGTTTGAGGCCAATCGACGTCCATCCGTAAAAGAGATCTCCATTCCCATCCAGGGACTGCATAAGGATCTGGATGGATTTACGATTGCACAGATCACCGATATCCATGTTGGACCTACCATAAAACAGGGATTTGTAAAGAAAGTCGTAGAGCGAGTCCATGGATTAAAACCAGATGTGATTGCCTTGACAGGGGATATTGCGGACGGCTCTGTAAAACGATTGAAAGACGATGTAGCGCCGCTCGGTGATCTATCGGCCCCTCATGGGATCTTTTTTGTAACCGGAAATCATGAGTACTACTCTGACGCGGAAGCCTGGGTTGCGGAGATGAAACGAATGGGATTTACCGTTCTCATGAACGAGAATAAAGTAATAATGAAGGGAAATGGAACACTTGTGATGGCAGGGATCCCGGATTTACATGCAAGCCGTTTTGCGGGGCATCCCTCACCTGATGCGGAAAAAGCCCTTCTGGGGGCAAAACAGCACCCTGTTAAGATTCTTCTGGCGCATCAACCGCGAAGTATATTGGATGCGGCCAAAGCAGGGTTTGATCTTCAAATCTCAGGGCACACACATGGGGGACAATTTTTCCCCTGGATCTACATTGTAAAAAAGGCTCACCCTTATACCTCAAATCTTCATAAACATGGAAAGACCTGGATATACGTGAGTCATGGCGCGGGATACTGGGGACCGCCCATACGATTGGGGGTCCCCTCGGAGATTACGCTAATCAGGCTGGCCACGCCGAATTCAGCCACATCATAGAATCAAAAGATGACGATCACAACTACCGGTTAACCCCGATGAAAAGGGGGGAATCCAAAACTAAACGTCTATACTCAGACTCGTTTGAGGAGATCTGGTGATGCCCTTGTTGTCGGCACTGACCGGATGCCTCGTCCTTTCTGCCCTCTTATCATCCAAATCAATAATCTTTCCTTCCAAAATATTATGATTAATCGCGCGGGTTCGTTGGATTTCACTGATTCTGTGTTTGACCTCTCGATACTCTGCAACGGTGAGAGGTCCCCAGCTTATCCTCTTTAAAAAATTTACATTATCGGTTTTTAAAGCATACCGGATATCAGGTCCGATCTGAAGATCGGTTGTCTCTTCCAAGCCTTTTTTGTCCTTAAATTCACCCATTTTTTGCTGTCCCGCCAGCATTTCAGTGGCTTTTTCCTTTAACTCAACCCTGCGGTCTTTATTGTCTGATGAGAGATCAACAATAACTGCAGCCTCATCCTTTGGTAAGTTCATAAAGGGTAGATCATCCCGAGCGGTCTGTTCGCCTCCCATATTACCCCCTGAAAGAAACCTTTCAGCAATGCTCTGTTGTAGACTATTTCCTATCTCCATGCTATTGATTCCTCCTCAAATCCATTGGTTATATTAAAACAAACCTATACGATAACATGAACCGGTTTTTGATGATCGTCTGTATCATCGTCTAAGATCTTTTTTGGTGATAAATCACCCCTTACGTCGTAAATATCATGATTTATCTTATCTTTTTTTGCTCTATTTTTTACACCCGATTTTCCCACAACAGTCTTCTTTTCAACATTCAATCCTAGATCATTTCCTTTGCCGGATTCTTCTATAGATCGTGTGACTTCACGTTCGGAATTCTTTTCGGTCTTGATGTCGATCGCCTGTGGTAGTGGCATTCCTCCTAGAAAATCAATATTCATGTTTGCCTTCCTTTCCACAAAAGGAAAACCCGCTTCCTAAAAGGAAAGCGGGTCTAAATGCAGCATACGCTTAAGCATTGCAACCCCGCTACCCTATCCTATTTAGGACTTAGACCGGAGGCTTTGCGTCCCAACCTTTCGGATGGTTTGCCCTTTTGCATAATAAAATTTTATTTTTCAACTATGTCATCGGTATATGATGAGCAAAACTTTAATCCTATACGATTGTTGATCGAATTTTGCCTGTACCCGCATCTTCTATCTTCTGCAAGCAACAAATTCCGCACCTATCGCATAAAGATTCCCATTCGTCTCGATTCATATCATTAGGGGATTTTGTTTCCCGGAAAACTTTTGAGGCGCTTTCATTATATATGTATCTTAATAGGAATGGGTGAGGCGCTTTCTGCCATTTTTCTTAATGTCCTTTCCTCATTTCGAAGTATGTCAAGCAACATGAGAGACTCCAAGAATGTTAGATGAAGCGCTTTTTGATCCTCTGCAATGATCTGAACACCTTTATCAGTGATTTGAATAGTAAATTTTTCTTTTATATTTTTCATTCATGTACCGATTGGTATCTTAGGGGTTTTGGATGGTTTGTCTATCGAAATCCATTCAAAAAATACAAGGTATAAAAATGTGTACTGCACATAAAATGGTTTATCTTTAATATTACAGGAAAGATCCTTTTTTATGGGTTGATTGGTTTTCATTGATCCAATAAATGGTTACAACCCTTTGATATTACAAATATTTTATTATGGAACCCAGTACTGTTACTCCCGGAAACCATTGGCACGGCTATTGCAAAAAAATTATTCATAACACGTTGATTATACGTAGAAAACAAGAAAAATAATCAAACGGCAGTCTAAAATGAGGACAAAAAAATGGAAAATTTAGCCATATCATCCAAATCATTTGAGAGTATGCCTGATGCCCGGGCTCAAACTCCTCAATTTCATAGCATCGAATTCTCTATCGATGGTCTTGAGTTTGCCTATCAATTCAAACTATGGAACATTGATTCAGAGGCTATGAATATCATTATCAAAGAGGATTCTGCCCTGATAAACAAGATCCGGACCGGGAATCGTTTTATCAGTAAATATTATTCTGATGACATGTCATGTCCCGTAATGCAAATGGATACGGAGATTTCTCGCATCACGAAAGCGGACGGTGGTAAATTCAAAGGTCATTATATTGTAGGTTTATCCGTGACAAATGGAAAAAATGAAATAACCACGCATTAATCATATTGAAATGAGTAGAGTGATAAGCAGTTAGCGAGCCTGCCTCGATCCAAATCAAAAAACATTTTTACAAAATGGCTTTTTGAAGGATTTGCATAAAATCTTCATCATGTAAACGAATTGGATTGCCTTTCATGCTGCCGGCCATCTTGGATCTTGACACAATCTCTTTGAAAGAATCTTCAGCAATATCAAAATCGGAAAGCTTTGGCAGGTCAAATAAAGCACATAATGATTCAACCCAAGCAGTACCGTCTTTTGCCTTTGCATTGGCCTTTCCAAGCAAAACCTTTGCGACTTGATCATATCGAGACAGATATTCCCAAGCCCCTTCCCGTTTTAGCGCCTTGATATTGGCTTCCATGACAAAAGGGAGTAATCGAGCACAGATGACACCATGAGGGGTCTGGAACATTCCTCCCATCGGAGCGGCCATGCCATGAACCGCACCCAGACCTGAGTTGGCAAGCGCCAACCCACTAAAAAGGCTGGCAATGGCCATATCTTCTCTTGCGAAGGAATCGGTGCCGTCTTTGTATGCCTTGCCTAGAGACCGGGCAGCCCTCTTAAGGCCTTCCAGACATAACGCATCGGTGAGTGGATTTGATTTCGTGGACACGAAAGATTCGAGGAGTTGGGTCATGGCATCCAGCCCGGTGGCTGCAGTGAGTGAAGGTGTCATGGAATAGGTTAACTCCGGGTCTATAAGGGCCAAATCAGGGATCATGGAAGGACTCCGCAGGCTGACCTTCACCTTATGCTCGGAAGAACTCAGGACTGCATTTTTTGTCACTTCCGCACCGGTCCCGGCTGTAGTGGGTATGGCAATACAGGGGGCAGGCTGTTGGACCAAAGGCTTACCTTTCCCGATCACTTCTAGATATTCCATAATATCATCTGTATTGGTCAAAAGCGCGGCAATGGCTTTTGCACTGTCGATTACGCTACCGCCGCCTATCCCGATCACGATGTCCATCTTATTGCGTCGCGCATAGGTGACACCATCCATGATCATATGGATGGTGGGTTCTCCGGGAATGCTCAAAATTTTCATCACTACACCGGCACCTTGAATCGTTTGAATGAGTGATTCAGCACGATCCTTATGTTGCCCTGTGACCAGCAGGGCACGTCGTCCCATCTCGGGAATCAGTGATGGAATTTTTTTGATCGTGCCATTACCGAAGATGATCCGGCCGGCTGTCGCGAATTCAAAATTCATGGAGTGTCCCACCCTTTCTCATCCGGAAAGATATTTGAAAGCTTGATACTGGAACGAGGCGCCGCCATCATAGGCTCTACCCTGTCTCGCCAAACCCGATAATGCCTTGTTTCCTTGTGTTTAGCCGGATCATTTGATGTACGATAAACTTCCATAAGTATGAAATGAGTTGGATCATCCCGTTGTTGCGCCACATAAAACCTGGCAATTCCGGGCTCACAAATACTATTCCTTGCGTTTTCAATAGTGGCTTGTTTAAATGCTTCAATATGCTCTTCCTTCACATGGACATAGACATGGACGATAAACATCGCAAGTACCCTTCCTTTTCAGAGAATGTTAATGAAATGTTACAAACAATTAATCCAAAATTTCTTCAATAATTCCCCCACCCAATACGATATCATCCAAATAAAATACAGCGGACTGTCCCGGCGTTATGGCCAGTTGTGGTTCATCAAATATGACTTTTGCTTTATTGGCGCTATAAGGTGAGACAATTGCTTGGGCGGCCTTGTGATTCAGCCTGATCTTGACCTGTACGTTATAAGACCGATCCATAGCATTCACAGAGATGAGATTAAGGTCTGAGGCAATGAGGGATTTTGAAAAGAGCTTTTCCTTGCGAGATACGATAATCCGATTATTTTCCGCATCGATCTTTGATACATAAAGGGGCTGATCAGACGCAATGCCAAGCCCTCGGCGTTGGCCCATGGTGTAGTGAACAATACCCTTATGTCTTCCTATGATCTGTCCGCGTTCATCAGTAATATCACCTTCTTTTATTTCGCCACTATGGAAAAGCGGCGTGTAGTCATTCCCCGAAATAAAATCCTGGCTTTCTGGGTGATCGGCAGACTCAAGGTCCAGTAAAAGGGCTATCTCCCGTATCTGTTTTTTCCGGTATTCTCCTATGGGAAAGAAAGTCCGAGAAAGTTGCTTCTGGGTAAGCGAATACAAAAAATAGGTCTGATCTTTTAATAAATCTATAGGTCTTTTTAATAAATAACGATTATTGGATTGAACAACGCGCGCATAATGACCGGTCGCAAAATAGTCGAAGTCAATCCCGGCCTTTTTGGCCTTTTCCCAAAGAAAGCCGAATTTGAGTTCACGGTTACAAACCACGCAAGGGTTGGGGGTTCTTCCTTTTAGATACTCTTTTCTAAAGTAGGCGATCACATAGTTTTGAAATTCCCCTTTAAGATCAATAACGTAAAATGGAATATCAAGCCTTTTGCAGATTGACTCGGCCCTGTCTAAATCTTCTTGTTCATCAGGCCCATAGCACGCATGTTTCATCCCTTTATGGATAGGCCTCGCCGAACCGGCATACACCGCCATGGTGATACCAATAACATCGTATCCTTGTCTCTTAAGGAGCGCGGCGGCTACTGAAGAATCAACCCCGCCGCTTAATCCTACAGCGACTCTTGGCTTTTTTGTAATATTCATTTGTGTTCTTTTATTTTATACATAATAGCATGTTAGAACCCAACTCAAAGCAGAATAAATCCTCCCCTAACCCTTTATCCCCGCCCCTGGCATCTCACCTAAAAAGAGAATCCGCTTTATTCCATTATGCCAATAATTGATTCGAGCCCCAACGGGTAGTGCCTTATTTGTATATTGCATCATCTTCTCAACAGCCTTATCAAGGGAATCCCCTTTGAGCATGACTACGGGGCCGGAGAAATCCTCAGGGAAAAAGAGATGATTCTTTTCATGATATTGACTGATTAAAAACTCTCCTTCTTGTTCATCTCGAGCCACAATGATCTTATCACCGTTTTCCAATCGGAAATGTCTTCCCACCTTTAGTAGGGGTATATCATCCAGACTTGGTCTCCGGGTAAAGGCAAGATAATCGCGAAAACGTTCGGAAAAATTCTTATCCGTTAAGAGGCAGCCTCCTGCCGGGCTGGGATAATCTGTGATACCTTTTTGTCTTGCAAGGGCAATCTGCCCCTTCCTGGATCGGCCTGAAAGACTAAGCAAGGCATTTCGATCTATCCACCCTTTTTTCTCCGGGGTCGTCGGTTCAAGAAGGGCGGCCGAAAGAGGCCGCAGTATATAGCCTTGTAAACCCGAATCTTGATCAATAATATTCATCGCTTTTTTGTGTTGGGACATGGGGCGTTGTCCAACTACTTCACCAATAAAAATAAATGAGGCCCCGATCTGTTCCATATATTGCCCCGCCTTTTTTAGAGATATAATTCTGCAGTCAATGCAAGGATTCATCCCTTTCCCATATCCATATTTGGGATGGATCAACATCTCCAAAAAATCATGTTTCATGGTTATCCGCATAAGTGGAATATTGCCCAACTGCCTTATGGCTGTGCTTACGGATGAACGACCGGTCTTTTTTGGGCTCTCGCTATCAAAAGGTGTCGTGAAATGGATCAGGTAAACGTTTATTCCCTGGTCAATCATTAATTTGGCCGCAAGGGTGCTATCCAATCCACCGGATAAGAGACCCACGGCCTTAATCCTTTTTATTTTTTGCGCGTAAACCATGACAATTATGAGAACTGTCCATCTGAAAACAAGTGATCACTCATTAAAATCCTTCACCTCACTGAAGGGGATAACGGTTGATTCCGGAATAGAAAATCGGAACCTTCGAGCTTCAGTGGTTAGGATCTTTAAAATAAGGGTATTGAAATTCAATATGGATCCTAAAAAATAGATACCGATATGCGTTCTTCCCCATAACCGATATAAAACAAACTTGGTTTCAAAAAAATAGGGGAATAGATCTGTATTCCGGATAAGACCTACCCCCCTATAATAATCAAGTTGTGTCTAATCTAATAGTTATCTGGCAATCGGTGTAATCTCGCGGGGAACAAGCACGATTTCGATCCGTCTATTCTTGGCTTTGCCCTCGGTTGTGTCATTGGAGGCAACCGGTTGATATTCACCATAGCCGGTAGCTGAAAGTAATTCAGGGGAAATACCCGCTTTTTCTTGCAGATATCGCGCCACATTGCTTGCTCTCGCCGCGGAAAGCTCCCAGTTTGTGGGATATATTTTAGCAAGCTCGGCGCCGATGGGAACATTATCTGTATGCCCTTCTATGTTTATGGATCGATCTTTGACATTTACCAGGATATTTCCGACCCGTTCCAGCACCTCGATTCCTTCAGGCTTAATGGTAACCTTGCCGGAGTCAAACAAGATCTCATCCAACATATTCACCTTTAATTTCCCTTCCAATTGTGTGATGGTGATCTTGCCTTTATCGATCTCTGATTTCATGTCTTGCAAAAGATCTTCATAGGTGCCTTTCATATTGGCCATTTCCTGCTGCTTTTGTCGTTCCAATTCCGCGGCTTGGTCCTGAAGAGCTTTGTTCCTCTCATTTAAAGAGTTGATCTCCTTTAAAAGCTTTTCAATTTCCATATTTCTTTCAGCAAGTTGTGCTTTTTGTCCGGTGTTCTCGTTTTTCAGATCATCAATATCACTTCTTAATGAAACGATTGTCTTGCTTAATGAATCTGATCTGGCCGCTAATATTTTTTGCAATTCGGAATTATCTTGATTGAGTTCATCGATCTTTTTTCCCTGGTTTGCATTGGCTAATTCCAAATCCCTTTTAGCGGCTTCCAGTTGGGACTTTTCTCCCAATAATTTACCGTGTTCATACTTCAATTCCGCTAATTGGAAATAAAGCTTATCATTTTCTTGAGATTTCTGAATATACTCCTCCTCACTTACACAACTTCCTAAAAATAACACGCTCAGAATGACTAAAAAGACGCCTAGAATTTTTCTTTTGATATTCATCATCTTAATACCTCCTTTTGATGGATTTTAATGTGGGACCAACCAGTAATACGCCAAAAATATTTTATTGCGGATTCATCCTCAGAGCACGAGGATAAGGTATAAATGATTAGGGAACAATCTTTTTTCAACTCGATGTATAGTACATTTTAAAATGATAGTCAATCATTACATAATGTCATGATCGATACAAAAAAAGGAATACTAGGAGAGAAGGGCCAAAGTTATTGACTTTACAGGTTTTATTTGAACAGCACTTTTCACGTAAAAGCATTCCATCATTTTGAGTTCTTCGCGAAATTTCCCTGTCCATCATTCCGGGATTGACAAAACCTGTCCCGGATTCGATCTGGAGGAATCCAAAAAATCCCTGGATTCACTAAAATCCTGCTGTATTTTACCCCTACCAGATACAGGACCGGAATGATAAGATAGTATAACTTATGGGGACTTACAAAAGTCTCAACTTATCAACCAGAAATGTGCCCACCTATTTCAAGGCTTCGCCGTTATTTTCAGATTTCGATAATCTTTATTTTTTTTATGTCGATCCAAAAACTCCACCCAATTTACATTCACATTCACAGACCCAAAATCCTTCTCGACCCTTCCCTTGATCAAATAAGGTCGTGACGCATTAAGCATGTGGCAATATCGATTATAGACCTTAGGGAAGAACACGGCCTCATAGATTCCGGTGGTGTCTTCAAAAGAGATGAACTTCATGGGGTCACCGGCCTTGGTAAGCACGGTCTTGCCGGTCACGAGCCAGCCGATGATGGTGATATATTTACCCACATGCTTATCAAGATCTTTGGCGTGTATGAGGTTCAGCTCTTTTAGGATATCTTGATAAAGCTCCAGAGGGTGCATCGAAAGGATGAAACCCAGGGTCTCGGATTCGTGCTTAAGCATGATGTGTTTGGGATAAGGGGGTTTTTCATTCAACCCCCTCTCCCAACCCCTCCCGCTAGGGGAGGGGAGAAATGGCGCGTTCCTCCCGCCGGGGGAGGGGAGAAGTGACGAGCTCTTCCCTCCGGATGAGGGAGAAATGGATGGAAAGTTGTTCGACAAAAAAGGAAGGGGCTCCATGGGTGGCGAATCTTTATGAGAATTGAATAGATATTTTTGGAATGGTTTTGCATGCCTGGATTCCGGATCTTGCAATGCATGACATTGCTCGTTCGGTCGAAGATCCTGATTCTTTTGTTGGAGAATGACCTGCTTTTCGTTACGACATAACCTGCGAGGGGGAAGGGTTTGGGCATGGGTGTCAAAGAATCGCAGGGCCTTCCACACCAGGCCGGGCCGATCAATACCCTGATTAATACTATCAAAGCAGCCCGCCTTGATTAAAATTCTGACGTCTTGAAAATGCATGTGGTGTCCGATACGCCTTAAAAAATCATCCAGGGACAGGAATGGGCCGTTTCGCGAACGGTCAAACACAATGACCTCCTTGGCCTCGTGAGAAAGCTCTTTCAACTGCATAAGTCCCACACGGATGTCGCGATCTTTACCCATATACTTGACTTCACTGAGATTGATGTCCGGCGGAAGGACACGGAGACCCATGCGTTTTGCCTCGGATATATAACCGAAGGTGGAGTAGTAACCGCCGCCGTTTGAGATGACCGAGGCCATAAATTCCGCCGGGTAATGGGCCCGGAGAAAGGCTGACTTGTAGGCCACCAGGGTATAGCTGGCTGAATGGGGCTTGCAGAAACTATAACCGTCAAAACCCATCATCATCTGCCAGACATCTTCGATCACCTCCGTGGTTACCCCCCTCTCAGAGGCCCCCTTGATAAACCGGGTGTGAAAATCCTTGAGCTTTTTCTCCCTGTGCTTCTTGCTCACCACCTTGCGCAACATATCGGCCTCGGCTGCGTCAAAGCCAGCCATGCAGATGGCGGCCTGGCTCAATTGCTCCTGGAATACCATGACACCCAGGGTCTCTTCCAACACGGGGCGTAAAAGGGGATGAGGGGCATCCCATGCCTGACCGTGGAGTCTGGATACCCAGGTTCGTATGCTCTGGTTGGACGCCGGACGGATAATGGATGTAACCACCACGTTGAGATGAAAATGATCCAGAGTGCGGTATGTATCCAAGGTCAGGCCGCTGGCTACCTTGGTCAGGACCTGACGGGTGGCCGGGCTCTCAAAATAAAACACCCCGAATGTATCACCCTGATAAAAGATCTCCACGGTGTCGGGGTCCTGGATAGGGTCCCAGGTGGCGTAATCGATCCGAATACCATAATTCTTTTCCACCAAAGCCAATGCATCACGAATGACCGCCAAACTGCGGTTACCCAGGATATCAATCTTGACAAGGCCAGCCTCTTCCACGGAATCCTTTTCCCACTGAAGGACCTGGGCCCCGTTTGCGGAGATCTCCACGGGGCAGTAACGGCGTATCTCATCCGGCACCACCACCAGGCCCCCGCAATGGACGGACAGATGATTCAGGTGATCCTCCAGTTGCACGGCCGCGGCCAGGATATCATCCCATGGCTCTTTGAATTCCACGTCACGCATCTTGGGATGGGTTTTCAGCTCTTTCCAGGTCTTCTTTAGCCGCCAGCCGAATCCGATACGGTCGGTCACCCGACCGATCTCCGCGTCCGTCAGGCCAAAAACCTTGGCCACCTCACGAACGGCCGACCGGGCCCCATAGGTGTTATGGTTGGCCACCATGGCGGCCCGTTGGTTTCCATGCCGTGCAAAAACATAGTCGATCACCTGTTCTCTTTCATCCCATGCAAAGTCCACATCAATATCCGGAGGATCGACCCGTCCGGGATTTAAAAACCGTTCAAAAAAAAGATGATGTTTGATGGGGTCCACGTGGGTGATGCCCAGGGCATAGGAAACAATGGACGCCGCGGCACTCCCCCTTCCGCATGATCGTTGTGCCTTTTTCGTGATATCGGCCACCACCAGAAAATAATGGGCAAAATTCTTTTCCCGGATGATCCGCATCTCATGATCTATGCGCTCCCGGACAACCGGGGTGATCTCTCCGTACCGCCACTTGCATCCTTCCAGCGTGGCCTGATATAGACGGTCAAAGGCCTCCCTGTCCGACATCTCCTGAAAGCTCGGAAAGATGACGCCGCTAAAATCCCAGTTTATCATGCATTGGTCCGCCACCTTAGCCGTATTGTGGATGGCTTGGGGTGCATGGGGAAACTGGTCGATCATGGCCTGCGAAGAATTAAAAAAACCATGTTCCCTACACGTGTCATTCGGTGTCAAACGCGACAGCTTGCTGTTGAGGGCCACGGCCCGGAGTATTCGATGGAGCGGACATTGATCTTTGTGAACCAGATAGACCCGGTTGGTGGCTAAGGGCGGGATGCCGCTCTCGCGTGAGAATGCATAGCAGGAATGCATGCTGTAACCCGGCGACATCTCCACATAAAGATCTTCCAAGGCATCTTTCTTTAGGACCTTGAGCAGACGGAAGTCGTCGGAAAAGATGATGAGCCCATTGCGACGCTGTCTGAGCGATTGGATCAGGTCGAAATCTTCATGGCAATGCCGGTCGGATATAATCCGGCAGAGATTGGCATACCCTTCATGGCCGCGCACCAGCAGGACGGCCCGGTGATTGTCGCATACGATCTCACTGCCCACAATAGGCTTGATGCCCATCTCCATGGCGCTCTGAACAAAGAAGACCAGTCCGTAAAGGCCGTTGGTGTCGGTCAGGGCGAACCGGTCCATGTGATAGGCCCGGGCGCATTGACAGAGTTCCTCAATGGAGCCTATGCCCCAGCCCTTGGAAAAATGAGAATGGACATGGAGGTGGATAAAATTGATCATAGCTAGACTCGGCTTATGTTGTACGGTATAAGGTGTATGATATACGGTGTACGGTATACGGGTTAAGGCAAGATGTATAGTTTCCATCCGTAAACCGTAGACCGTAAACCTTATACCGCTCTTCCATATTTTATAGCTTTTTCTCCATACCGCTCCCGGATGCGATCCAAGGCATTTGTCACCGGGGCTTTTTTGCCGTCATATGCAGGAGTCCTCGAAAAAAGTGAGAGTTGAGGCGAAGGGACTATAAGATCCCGAAACCACACCCGCATAAAACGGATACCGACTCGGCGCTGGTAAGCCTTGTAAAAAATCATCTCCAAAGGGGCATAGAGATCCATATCGTAAAAGGTCGCGCCGTTCAATTTGACTTGCCGCGCCACCTCCATCTGATCGGAATATCGAATCAACAGGCCGGCATGCCGGGGAACCAAGGATCTGCTTCGAAGCCGTTGCCCACATTTTTCCACCATGGCATACAGGGTTGCCAGGAGTTTATAGTCATCGTTCTCATCACGGGCAAGGGTGATGCTCTCGCTCACCATGGGTTTTCTTTCAGGGGGGTGGACCGGTGTGGGGTCGATTCCCCATGCCCGTTGATGGATCATAAGGGCCTGCATGCCAAAAACCATCTTCAAATGCTGCATATCCAAAACAGCGATTTCCCTAACCAGGGTGATATGGAGTTCCTCCAGGAGGACCCTCTTTCTCACATGGCCGATGCCAGGCAGAAAATCTACCTTGAGCGGAGCCATAAACGCGGACTCCCGGCCATGATCCACATCCAGCACCCCTTCCGTAGCCATGAGCCGCGATGCGATGCCGGAAACCATCTTGTTGCCGGCGACGCCGACGGCGCCTGGAAGAGAGAGGCGATCCTTCATCTCCTTGCCGATACGTCGGGCCGCGTCTTTGGCCCGCCCCCACAGACGCTCTGTTCCCGTGACATCCATGTACATGTGACCAGGCTGGGCCGGTTCCCACAGGGGGGTATAATGAGCCACGGCCTCGGTAAGGGCCTGGGTTCCCTTTTCCATAAGCCCGGGATTAGGGGGTAAAACCGTCAGATCCGGACAGAACCGCAGGGCCTTGTTCAGGGCCATGCCCTTGAAGATTCCTTCCCTTCGGGCCTCGCGGGATACGGAAAGGATCAGGGCCCGTTCTGAATGGGCCGGCGCCACCACCACGGGCCGATCCCGAAGCTCAAGACGATTCACCCGTTCCAAGGTGATTTGGAAGGAAGGGATGTGGAGATGAATGATATTACGCAAGTTTTTATCTTCCTTTTTCCGTATAAAATTTATAAATAAACCTCTTTGCTGAGGGATAAAAGGCGTGAGGGGAAAGGTTCACGGTGTACGGTATAAGGTATACGGTGAGTATTGAGCGATGCTTAATATTTTGCTCTTACATGAATTAGCCTTGGCAACATGCTTGAAATCGCCTGGCATTCCTCTTTAACTTGCTCAAATTGAGGTTGTGTAAAATAACCAATTTCAAAGGCTATAATAGTTTGATTGAATAGTTCGGCAGCAGAGCCTTTTGCAATACGAAAAAACTTTATGGATTGTCTGTTGGTTCCCAATTCATCCCTCTCTGCTATATTGCTTGGGATCGAAATGGCAGCCCGCCGAATCTGATCTTTGAGGTTATAATCTTTAAGGAATGAACCTTTCCCGGTCGCTTTATAAATTGAAACAGCTAGGTCCTTCGCACGCTTCCAAACCTTAAGCTTTTGAAAATCCCCCATTATTCTTCCTCCTTAAACCTTATACCGTAAACCGTACACCTTATACCCTGCGCCTTATCTATAATGCCTCATCACCCCCACCACCTTACCTTGAATGTGGAGATCACCTTCATCAACCCATATGGATTCCATACCCTTGTGTGCGGGGCGGAGTTCCACGCGGCCATTGGTCTTGTAATATCGCTTGACCGTGGCCTCGTTGTTGAGGAGGGCCACGACGGTCTCGCCGTTTTCCGCGGTGGCCTGCCTGCGGATCACCACAAAATCACCGTCCAGGATCCCGTCATCCTCCATGGATGATCCCTTGACCTGCAGGACAAAGTGGTCCCCTTTTCCGATCATGGAGGGCGGGACCTCGATCACGTTCACGTCTTCGATGGCCTCAATGGGTTTTCCGCCGGCCACCTTTCCCAGGAGAGGGAACTCAAACCGCCGTGTTTCCACAGGGCTGATGACCTCGATGGCCCGCTTTCGGTTTTTACCGGGAAGCCGAACATAACCTTTTCGTTCCAGGATCTTGAGATAGGTGGTGACCGTGTTATAGGAGTTAAAACCAAAATGGGCGCATATTTCGTCAAAACTGGGGGAATGCCCCCATTCATCCACATAACGGGAGATATAGCCCAAAAATTCCTTTTGTTTTTGACTCAATTTCATGGTTGCCTCCTATTGCTATAAGTTTTCCTAGAGATCATCCAAAAATACCCGAAATCCCTTCCCCTTTTACGGGCTGATCATGCCCCATAAGTCATTTGCTGGATACAGGGGGGCGACCATTTTGATCAGGCATCCTATGATGCATCGATATTGAAAGAGTTTATAAATTCAGCCAATTCCTTTCCCCTCCCTTGATGGGAGGGGATAAGGGGGAGGGTGGAAAAGCCATATAATGCAATATCTTCAATAATAACAATGAGTAAACCCAATCGCCATGGTGATTTATCCAATACCAGCAAAACTTACAGCAAATAATACTGTAAGGCAAACTGGAAGTCAAGCCGAAAAAGTGCGCATAAGAAAGAACTTGCAAACCATAAAGTTATGCTTTAAGGTTTGCACATGGATTACACTACAGTTTCACAAAAAAAACAAAAGATCGAGGGGTTTCGCCCGCTTCCTCCGGCATTGATCAAAAACCTTGATGACTGGTTTAGGATAGAATTGACCTATAACAGCAATGCGATTGAAGGCAATACCTTGTCACGTAGCGAAACCGCCGTCATAATCGAAAAGGGCCTTACGGTCGGTGGGAAAAGTTTAAGAGAACATCTTGAAACGACGAATCATGTAAGGGCATTAGAGTGGATAAAAACGTTTAGTACCAAAAAACCCAAAGACATAACCGAGCAAGATATATTAGACCTTCAAGGGATCATCCTGAAAGGAATTGATGATAACGCCGGTCGTTATCGCAATATCCGGGTGAAGATTTCGGAATCAGCGGTTATTTTTCCCAGTCCCCAAAGGGTGCCTGATTTAATGGCCGGATTGATCGATTGGCTCTCGACGGAAGACCAAATGCATCCAATCGAATTGGCCGGTGAGGCCCATTTTCGATTGGTCAGTATTCATCCCTTTGTTGATGGGAATGGTAGAACAGCCAGACTTCTCTTGAACATGATTCTGATGACGTCGGGTTATCCGCCTGCATTAATCCGTAAAGAAGACCGGTTTGCCTATATCGACGCCCTGGAAAAGGCCCAGCTTGGTGGGCCACGTGATGATTATGATCAAATCATCATGAAGGCGGTTGACCGGTCTTTGGATATTTATTTAAAAGCATTAGAGGACAAAGATGGGAAGGCCACACCTGAAAAAGCACCCCATTTGCGTATAGGACAACTGGCCAAGCAGGTCCAGGAGACAAGCTCAACTATTCGCTATTGGACCAAAGAAGGCTTGATCCGGATTGCGGATAAAACCCCCGCAGGCTATCAACTCTATTCCATGGAAACCATCGAGCGTATCAAACAAATCAAGGCGCTTAAGGAGCAGAGGTACACATTAAATGAAATCAAAAAGATTCTAGATATTGAATGAAATCTATTATGCTTGAAACCGCACTCCAATACCATAACCATACCAGTTATGACCCAAAGGAAATGTCGGGGCATGGTCTGGATTGGGCCAATCAACCGAATGTGTATAAGGAATATCCGGGCATTGAGCCGATTCAGCTTTCGCTGGAGGTCTTGAACTCCCCCTCACCCAGCCCTCTCCCGCAGGGGGGAGAGGGTCTAAAAAGGAAGGGGGTTTTACCGCGGAAACTCGCTTCTGTCCTGAAAGATGATGCCGTTTCTGAGATAGGCTCAGACAGCCTTAATATAGATGATCTTTCTCTCCTTTTACGGCTCACCAACACCCTCACTGCGAAAAGCAGCCATCCCGGCGGAGATTTTTATTACCGAAGCGCGGCATCGGCCGGGGCCCTCTACCCCACGGAGATCTATGTCGCCACACATGGTGTGAAGGCGTTGGATGACGGCCTCTATCATTTTGCCATACATCGTCACGCCCTCTTTCCCCTTCGAAAAGGTGATTTCTCGAACTATGTAACAGCGCATGTGGCTCACATGGGGAACAAAATCCCTGTTATCACGGTATTCCTGACAGCCATTTTTTTCAGAAGCGCATGGAAATACCGTGAACGATCGTATCGATACCATCTACTGGATACGGGCCACGTCATGGAAAATCTGACCCTGGCCCTTAAAGCACTTCACCTGCCGTTTCGACTCTCCTATGACTTTGATGACGACCCAATAAACCATTTATTGGGTTTGAACGAAACCAAAGAGATCACCTTGGCAATGGCTTGTATCACCACCATTGATGGGATTCATCAGCCCACGAAACAAAATCTGGACAAGCTTACCGAGACCTTCCGGAAGGCGAGTAACACAGCCAAGAAAGAGATCGATTACCCGGCTGTGAGGGAGATTCATCTAGCAGGCACTCCCTTTCTTGCACAAAAAGGGGCCATGCCGGACATGGGCAAGGAGATCGGTCTTGCCACGAATTCTTGGATAAAAATATCACCCTCCCTCAATTGGTCTGAAATCCTGGAATACCCGGATGCGATGTTTAACAGACGTTCACAACGTCATTACGCTAAAAACCCGATGAGTAAAGATTCGTTTATCGCACTGTTGGATACCTTGTTGTCAAAGGATTTTCAGGGTTCTGATATGGTAAGTTCTTATGAACAATCAGTAGGCACTGGCTTTATTGTGAATGATATAGAAGGTTTTTCGAGAGGACTTTATCTCCTCAATCGCTCTGATCAATCAATAGGTCTGGTGTCATCCGATGTATTAACAAGCCAAATGGCCCGAATCTGTCTGGGTCAATCATGGCTGACCAATGCATCGGTTCATTTTCTCTTCATGAGCAACCTGGACCTCTTGGATCAGGCCCGGGGACCAAGAGGATATCGCTACGCCATGATGACAGCGGGCCGATGGGGGGAAAGGCTCTATGTAGCTTCAACGGCCATGGGACTTGGCTGTTGCGGGATAGGGGCGTTTTACGATATGCATGCGGCCCAGACGATAGGCCTCAACGGCGCTTCCTGGCTCCTCTATCTTGTAGCTGTCGGCACAATTAGATAGGGCGTAAGGCGCAAGGATTTAGAGAAGCTATACTAGCGTTTTATTTTGACACTCAAGGAAAAAACTTTATACACCCGCTCCAAAAAAAGCATTTCTTTTAGGATTTGATGGAATCATGAGTTATCAGGAAGAGATGAGAATAAAGACAATCAGGCATGGCGACATTCATGACATCACGGACCAGGTCTCGGCCATTGTTGCACGGTCCGGTGTTAAGACCGGTATGGTTAATGTCTTTAATATCGGCAGTACCGCCGCCATAGGAACCATTGAGTTTGAACCGGGCCTGCAAATGGATATCTCGGAAATATTGGACCAGCTCATTCCGCCGGGCACACATTATCGACACGAACAATCATGGCATGACGGCAACGGTCATTCACATCTGCAAGCAACGATTATGGGACCTTCTCTGACGGTACCCATCATGGAAGGGAAGCTGGTACTTGGAACCTGGCAGCAAATCTTTCACCTGGAATGCGATAATAAACCACACTCCCGTAGAATCATTGTAACCGTGCAGTGATTTGAAGCTGGCCATTGGTGTGTCAACCCTAGGCTCTCTTCCTTCATATGTATATCGCCCAGAAAACACCGGGCTAGTCAAATTTTTGACGATCTGAAGGACTCTCACCCAAGATTTAAACAAAACGAATTTGTCGGAAACGGGAAACAATTTCCAACAGGCTGAAAATATTATCAAAATCAAATACAACCCCCCTTGGCACAAATCCTGCTGAATAACGATCGCCAAATTATTGGAACGTTTTTTCAAATAATCACACTTTTAAAATGTCTTTATAAAGAACAACGACTTGGACCATCACGACAAACCATTACAATGCCCATATACAAATAACGGTTGCCCAGCTATCGCTGAAATCAAACAACTGAAGCAGGAGTGTGAGCGGCTTCGAAAATTGTCTCAACATGATCCCCTCACCGGACTATTCAACTTTAATCATCTGATGAATACATTGGAAACCGAGATGGAGCGGACTCGTCGGACAGGGCTTTCAACAGGGTTCATCATGATCGATCTGGATCACTTTAAACGTCTTAATGATACCTTTGGCCATGAAGAAGGCAATAAGGCCCTCAAATGGTTCAGTGATATTTTACGCAATAATTTAAGACGCATTGATATCCCTTGCCGATATGGGGGAGAAGAGTTTGCGATTATCCTGCCGGGGATCCGTCTTTCACAGGCTGTACAAGCGGCAGAGCGTCTGCGTGCCGGGTTGAAGGACTCTCCGATTCAGCTAAACGATAAAACAATCAATATATCCGCGAGCTTTGGTGTAGATACCTATGCGAGCACGGAAGACATTTCAGTTGAGGCCTTTATTAAACGGGCTGATTCCCTTTTGTTTCAGGCTAAGTCAAAAGGTCGTAATCGGGTCTGTTATGATAAGCAGAAAATCACCGTCGTGCCAACCGAGGTCACAACAGAAGAGAAGGATTTATTGTTTTCTTTGCGATACAGGGATCGTTTATCATGAACAACATGTCATTTAAAGCTAACCATAATGAATAAGAAAAGACCTATAACCATTAGCATAACCAGCGGAAAAGGGGGCGTGGGCAAAACCAGTATTGCTGTTAACTTGGCCTATGCCTTAATGAACCAGGGCCATCGTGTACTATTGGTGGATGGGGACCTGGGCCTTGCCAATGTGGACATTCTGTTGGGGATCTCGGCTCAAACCACCATTCGTACTGTCCTTGACGGTGAGGCGGACCCCCTCGATGCGGTTTTATATCTAAAGCCCGGCTTAGGGATCCTTCCCGCCAGTTCCGGTGTGCCTGAGATGGTCAGCCTGGGAATAGACCAGCAAGAAAAACTAACGACACTCTTGTCTGACATTACCAGTCATTTTGATTACGTGCTTGTGGATACAGCGGCCGGGATAGGTTCATCCGTGCTCTGGCTCAATCATTTCGCGAGTTACAATATCGTTATATTGACCCCTGACCCCACATCACTGACTGATGCATATGCCATCATCAAGACCATTTTTACCCAGTTTGACCGCACCCTTTTCTATATTGTCCTAAACCTAATTCGAGAGCCAAAGGAAGGACAAAAGGCATATGAGACCTTAAAAAAAGTAGCCAATCAATTCCTGAATCTTGAGCTTGAATATCTGGGGGCTATTCCTGAAGACAAATCTGTGAAAGAAGCCGTGCGGCAGCAAACGCCTTTCATTCAAAAGGCCCTGCGATGCCCCGCCACAAGAGCAATCATGTTAGTGGCTGAAAGGATTAAAAATTTAAGAGCAGACTAACCTGCTTCACCAGGAAAAACCATCTCACCGGCATGAGTCAAATCATACCCCGCCATGTCTTTTGCCAGGTCCCTAAATCCCGGACTATGAAGTAAACCAAGGAAGAGCTGGATCCCCTGTTCAAAAAAGCGATCTTTTAGGATAATCAGATCGAATCTTTCCCAGCGTAAAGGGATGAAATCCAGGCCCAACAGACCGGCGACGACCCTGATCCCTGGGGCGGCATCCGCCCTACCGGCCAAGACTTCAAGACCCACATCCAAATGCCTTGAAAGTTCATTTTGGTACCCCTGAATCTGGTCTCCTATGATTCCGGCCTTCTTGAACTCATTATCCAAGAGCAGGCGTGTACCGGTTCCGAGTGGTCGGTTGACAATGGTCACACCCGGCGTTGACAGGTCGGCGATCCCGGTAATGCCTTTCGGGTTTCCTTTGGCGATAATAATCCCTTGCTCGCGTTTGCAGAAATTCACCACCGCGGGCATCTGGGTCAACTCCTCCGCGATGTAGCCGAAATTATATTCTTTCTCATCTTCTTGAAGCAGGTGGCTAGCAGCCATATGACAAAGGTTACTCCGGAGGGCTTTGATGCCTCCCATGCTTCCAGTATTGCCGAACACGGCCATGTGATCCGGATGGTGCGTGTTGAAAAATGAAAGGGTTCTGTCCAGAAGGATATCATTGCTTCCGCTGATAATCAGCAACCCATGATAAGGGGGTAATGGATGGGTCGCCTTTGGGTAATTGATGGTTGTATTTTCCAGCCATTGCTCCACAAGGTGTCTTGGGAACAGCCATTTACCGGTCACTTTGGTGGCCGGGAGCCCCCTTTCGTTAATCAAAGAGTAAACGACCTTTTCATTGATATCCAATAATTCAGCCACTTCATGCGTGTTCAGAAGACCCTTCTTTTCCATACATGCTCCCATATCGAATGTTTGGGCTTAAAGGAATTCAAAACTCTCAGGGGGACAGGTCAGGAATACCTCTTCTCCCAGCTTAAGTGACAGGGTAGCAAAAACCAAGGGGGGAATCAAGACACTAATAGGCATATCCATGTCCACAAGGGCGCGGATGCGATTCCTTTCATGGGTCAATTGGAGAAGCCTGCCTTGATAGGTATTGGATTCGAAGGGGTGTTCTGTAACAGGCCGGATGGTTAACAGATTGGGTTTAATGGATATCCGGACCGGACCGTTTCGGTCTGTTTGAACTTGGAACTTTTTTTGATTCAGCAACACGCAATATTTTTGACCGGTTTCATCCGTTTCAATGAAGCCGCTGAATATGTTTTCGTGTATGGACTCCGCAATTCTTCCTTCATATAAAAACATGGTTTCATCCGCGACCCTTGTGGCCTGAATCATATCATGGGTAGTGAATATAACGGATATGCCTTTGTCCTTATTAATCTCTCGAATGATTCGCTCAATAATGATCTGATTCTCCACATCCACACTTGCTGTGGGCTCATCCATAAGAATCACTTCAGGGGAACATGCCAGGGCCTGGGCTATGGCTATCCTTTGGGTTTCACCACCGGATAGATGATGAGCCTTTGCATCCTTAAACCCTTGCATTCCCACAAGACGGAGGAGATCTTCGATGATCCGTTTCCTATCAATCCTGTTCTGTTTACGGATCTTTAAGGGGAATTCAATATTTTTAAAGACCGTTGTACTGAACAGGATAGGCTTTTGTTGGACCAAAACCACTTTTTGGCGAAAGGCTAGGATGTTTGACTCATGGTGATGAACTTTACTTGATTGATAAAAGACTTCACCCAAGGTGGGGGCCAATAAAAAGGCCAGGATTTCCAGAAGCGTCGTTTTTCCCGCTCCGTTCGGCCCGAGTAGTCCGATAATTTTGCCTGACGGCAAAGAAGCATGGGGAAGACCCAGAACAACCCGATCGTCATATTGTTTGACAAGATTTTTTATTTCATAAAGCATTTTTCTTATATCTTGCTTCGCCCTTGAAGGTAGTTGAAAAAAATATTAACCGTAAAACTCACCAATAGAAGTACGATTCCCAGCGCGATACTCAATACGAATTCACCTTTGTCATACTCCAAAGCCATGGCCGTGGTCATGGTTCGCGTGAATCCCTTGGCATTCCCGCCCAGCATCATACTGATCCCCACTTCCGCAATTACCCTTCCAAACGCCATGATCACGGCCGCCACAATGCTGAATCGAGCCTCCCTTATGATGACCCAAGCTGTTTGCAATGCGCCGGCACCGAGGGTTAAAGCGGTTTTACGGTAACGATCATCGATCCGGCTCACGGCCGCTACGGTAAAGACGGTTATAATGGGAATAATCAGAATGACTTGTCCGATGACCATGGCCTTCTGGCTGTAAAGAAGGTCCAAAGGGCCAAAGAGCCCCCTTCTGGAAATAAAGGAATAGACAAACAAACCGATCACCACCGTTGGCAGGGCCAATAAAGTGTTCAAAACCGTTAAAACAAAACGCTTGAGAGGAAACTCATTGAGTGCGATGTACAGGCCCAAAGGAATTCCCATGATGCTGGCAATGCATGTGGATGCAAAACTAACATTCAAGGAAACCCCAATAATCTCCAAAAGTTCCCTATCCAGGGATAATATAAGCAGAACCGCGGATTGAAAACTGTCTAAAAAAAAAGTCATTGGAGAGACCTTAAAATAAGGAAATAAAAAAAAGTGGCGTAGGTTCATATTCCTGCATGGCCCCACGCCACGTGTAGCGAAAAATCACTGAACCGCTTCACCAAACCTATTTTCCGGCGTTTGGAATGGCGTCCGGGAAAAAGGCCTGTTTGCCCTGGATCATATAGTCGGCAATCATGGCTTGTGCCTTTTCAGAGACCAACCATTTGGCGAATTTATCCGCCTGTTCAAACTTGACGTGAGGATGTTTTTTCGGATTTACCGGAAGAATACCATAGGGATTAAACAAGTTTGGATCGCCTTCGCAAAGGATCTCCAGATCCAATCCTTCCGGCCTTCCGTATTTGTAATTTATATATGTACCCCGGTCGGATAACGTATAACCCTGCTTTTCATTGGCAAAGGTGAGGGTCGAACCCATGCCCTGACCGATGGACATATACCACTTGCCAAGACCTGCGGGTTGCAGGAAGGAGCGGGTCGATGTTTTCCCGCTTTGAACCACTTCAATGGTTTCTTTTGTTAAAGGAATGCCGGACAATTGCCACAATTCCTGTTCTTTTATATGGGTGCCACTGCTGTCCCCCCTGGATACAAATGTCTGCTTGGCATCAGCGATCTTTTTAAGCGCCTGGCTAGTATCTGTCATCCCCTTGATCCTCGCCGGGTCTTGTGCCGGACCCAAAATGACAAAGTCATTATGCATCACCGCATAACGGTAAGAACCATAACCGTCGGCCACAAATTTTTCTTCTTGTGCCAATGCGTGCACGAAAATGATATCCACGTTTCCATCCACCCCATCCCGAATCGCGGCGCCCGTGCCTTTCGCAAACACCTTGATCTGGATGCCCGTATCCTTGGCAAACTCAGGGAGCAATACATCCAAAAGTCCGGAATTCTGCGTACTGGTGGTGGTGGACATTTTAATGATATTTTCTGCTTGCGCGGATATCGTTGAAATAACAATAGATCCTAAAAACAGAACCAATAACCATATCTTTTTCATCTTTAATCCTCCCAGTAATTTAATCATTGATGTAATTTTACGTCAATGAATGTTTAAATGAATGCGTTCATTCTAGTCATTTCCCGAATTTATCATGCCATTGGAAAAAGCCATCATTTCATGCATTGCCCGGTAATATTTTCCCTACACTTCGCAATCGATTATCGAATCAATTTTTACATACTCGTAAAAAGTCGTCACCCCGGCGAAGGCCGGGGTCCAGAGTCCATGTAACTATCTGAAAAGACTGGATTCCGGCCTTCGC